>JASFJY010000501.1:0-3508 GCA_050119415.1 Chromatiales bacterium
GGTGCATGCAGCGGGTTCAGCCATCAGGGAATCGCCCCAACGGGAACCACGAACAGCCATCCTCTTCTGCCTCCGCGCATCAGCGGTGCATCACTCCGGGCAAGATCTCTTGTCTGCTTCCGGATGGTTCGGCACCGAATTTTTGTGCGCTGCGTTAAAGCATAGTAAAAAGGTCAGGTTTTTTGTCAAAAAAATGTCAATAATTAGATTTGAAAAAAAAAATAGTGCAGTGCAATAAAATTAGGCTAAACCTTACTAAAGAAGTCAACTTATCGAAACCCATCTATTACGCACCATTATGACGCACGACCTCCCGCAACAGATCGCCCAGGCCATTCTCACCGGCTTCGATCGCCACTTCTCCTTCTTCCAGGAGATCAGCAGCGCCTCCCGCCAACGCTTCGAACAGGCCGATTGGGAGTCGGTGCGGGTGGCCTCGGCCAAGCGGATCAGCTTCTATGACATCCGGGTAGAGGAGGCGATCACCAAGGTCAGCAGCCATTTCGGCATCAAGGTGCTGGATGAGGGACTGTGGCAAGAGGTCAAGCAGCGCTATACCGCTCTGCTGCGCAACCACAGCCGGCCGGAACTGGCCGAGACCTTCTACAACTCGATCTTCTGCCGCATGTTCGAGCGCAAATATTACGACAACGACAAGATCTTCATCGAGTCCCAGGTCAACCGGGAGGAGCTGGCGGCCCGTTACCGGGTCTACATGTCGTTTCAGGTCGCCGACGGGGGCCTGCGGAACAGCTTCTGGGAGATCCTCTCCTCCTTCTACTTCAATTTACCCTATGAGGACATAGAGCGTGACAGCCGACAGCTGACGCAGACGCTGCTGGCGCAAAGCGGATTCGACACCATCCCCCCCGATCTGCGTTTCGATCTGCTGGAATCCCCCTTCTACCGCAACAAGGCCGCCTACCTGGTGGGGCGCATGGTCTACGGGGATGAGATCCGGCCCATCATCATCCCCCTGATGAACAATGAGGCAGGTGCCATCTATGCGGATACTCTGCTGACTCAGCACCGTCGGGTGGAGGCGGTGTTCAGCTTCGCCCGCGCCTATTTCATGGTAAAGACACCGGTGCCCACCGCCACTGTCGAATTCCTGCGCAGCATCATGCCGGACAAGACCCTGGCCGATCTCTACATGAGCATCGGCCTGCACAAACAGGCGAAGAACGAGTTCTACCGTGACCTGCTCAACCATCTACAGCGCAGTCAGGATCCCTTCATCATCGCTCCGGGCACGCCCGGCATGGTGATGCAGGTCTTCACCCTGCCCTCATTCCCCTATGTCTTCAAAGTGATCCGAGACAGGTTCCCACCACAGAAAGAGGTCACTCATCAACTTGTCAAGCAGCGTTATCAGCAGGTCAAGAAGCACGATCGGGTAGGTCGTATGGCCGATACCCTGGAGTTCGTCGACGTGGCCCTGCCCCTCGAGCGAATCGAGTCGCAACTGCTGGAGGAACTCAAGGCGTCGGTGCCCTCCCAGCTCGAATTCGAGGCTGACCGGCTAGTGATCAAACATCTCTACATCGAGCGCCGCATGACGCCGCTGAACCTCTATCTCGAGGAGACCGATGAGGAGGAGACCCGGGAGATTCTCTACGACTGGGGCAAAGCGGTGAAACAGTTGATGGGCGTCAACATCTTCCCCGGCGACCTGCTGTTCAAGAACTTCGGTGTCAACTGCCAGGGAAAAGTGGTCTTCTACGACTATGACGAGATCTGCTACCTGACCGAATGTAATTTCCGCAAGATCCCGCCGCCGCGCACGCCGGAGGACCTCTTCCGAGACGAGCCCTGGTACAGCGTCAACCCCAACGATATCTTCCCCGAGGAGTTCATCACCTTTGTCAGCACCGATCCAAAAATTCGTAAGATTTTGATGGAGATACACCCGGAGCTGTTCGACGCCGACTACTGGAGCCGCAACCAGGCGGATGTGCGCGCCGGACACCAGGCCGACATCTTCCCCTACTCCCTGCAGATACGCTTTCCCCGGCCTGAACAGCCGGCCCCGTCCTTACCGGTTGCCTCCTCTGCCTGATCATTACCTGGCTGAACATCGGTAAATTGCAACGCGCACTGTTTCACAAAAACATGGGTCGAATTTGGGCTATTCTCACGTTTTAGAAAGCTAGAAATATCGCGGATGGAAAAACTGTGCAAGCTGAAAACAATGCAAAAGACCAAACGAAGGCATTGCCAATGGCAGGGGAAAAACGCTTAGGAAAGGGGCCGGTTCCCAAGAAACCCGAACGCTATCTGAGCGCCCAACAGGTCAATGTCATGACTATCCTCAGAAAGTTCGGCTGGAAACTGGTCTGCATACGCCGCCCTGCCAACCACGATGTCACCACCATCTTTCACAATCGGCGGGAAGGCACAGTGGGCATCCTGGGTAAAGACGGGATCCTGAGGATCAGCGACTCATTGAAAATCAGAAAGGTCCCGCTTTAGCTCAAAGAACCTGTTTGATGCGTCATATTTTCCACCAAGTGGGGGTCTGAGCCATCGATGTGCATTGCTGGAGAAACCTTGCACTCAAAGGGGGCCATCGATGGCAAGGTGGTTTTATGCGTCCAACCACGTGCTTATGGGGAAGCGAAAAGGATCAGCTTGGCCCCGTCTCGGCCGCCCGCTCTATCTGCGTCTCGGCCAGGCCCACTCCCATCTGATCTTCCTGTCTCTCCCAATCGAAGCGCGGTAGATTGTTGAAGCTCTGGATCAGCCCATTTGTCCAGGCGTTCTGCAGCTCCTTGAGGTACTCTCCCCCCTCTTCGAACTTACAGCGGCTGGCGATAAAAAACCGGTCAACTTGATAGAGGGCCACCTCATAAGGCGGGCCCACGGTGATGTTCGACATGGTGGTGGAACTGAGTGAGACCAGCGCCAGACGGGCGGCATCGTTGAGGGACAGATCATAGCGCAACACCCGGTCGAGCACCGGCTTACCGTATTTGGTCTCGCCAATTTGCAGATAGGGTGTGCTGCGGGAGGCCTCGATATGGTTACCCTGGGGATAGACCAGCATCAGCCCATGGGGCTGTCCCTGAATCTGTCCACCCAGAATCAGGGAGACCTCACCACTCACACCGGCCTGCTGCAGAACCGCGCCATGCTGCTGTTGCACCATCTGGCTGACCCGGCCCACGTAATCGGCCGCCTCGAACAAATAGCGGGCCGTCAACAGATTCTCGCCGCCGTTGGGGTATTCGATATCCCGCTGGATGATATTGACGATCTCCTGGGTAGTCGCCAGGTTGCCGGCGGAAAGCAGCACAAAAACCCGGTCCTGAGCAAGTTCGAAGACATGCATCTTCGAATAGCTGGTGACGTAATCCACGCCGGCATTGGTGCGTGAGTCCGAAGCGAACATTAATCCGTCCTGGACACAGATACCGAGACAATAAGTCATATGACCGATTTTCCTTTTATAAAAAGATGACCCATAGTAATACAAATCTAGCCGCTAAAAAGAGACCTTTGCCATATA
>JASFJY010000502.1:0-3494 GCA_050119415.1 Chromatiales bacterium
AGGCAAACGCTGATCAGTCATTTTTTCTCATTACACCACCGAGTGAGGGGTCCCCGCTACCGACGGCAAAAACATGCTTGAGATTATCAGGTTGGGGAATCTCCATCAGCTTATAGAGATATGACAACTGATGTCTGAAGAGTCTTTCGAAGTCACTGACCGTGGCACCTGGATTGTAGTCGCCAAACCACCAAAACCAGTCCGACCCTTCACAGATCGCCAACTGGCGCTCCAGCGCTTCGAGTCTCTCCGCACTATAGCTGCGCGTCTTCAAGGCTTCGTCATAGTCTCTTTTCGCCTGCCCCAATAAATCCCAGGCGCGATTTTTATCCTTGTCACCGATCCATGTGGTGAAAGTACCGTAAACCCAGCTGCCGGCCACCAGCCTACCCAACTTGGGTGCCAGACGCTGTGCTCGGTGCTGCGTTTCTGAAAAGGTGGTCAGCTGCAGCCGCGGATGCTCTGCCATTCTGGCATACATGGCATCAAGAAAATAGCTACCGTTTTTTGGGTAATATTCCCAGGCATTCTCGCCATCCATGATGATGGAGACAACGGCCTGTGGATTACCTTTGCAGGCCTCGGCGATATTGACCAGGTGGTTGATCAGATCACCTACCGCATCGTCTGCATGCCACTCCCCGTAGGTGAAGCCTATCAGATCAGACAAACCGTCATCGCGAAAAAAGAGATTGAGTCTTCCCTCAAACAACCGATAGGCTTTGTGCACCCAGTTTTCCGGCAGGTGCCCCCCATGGCTCGATGCCATCAGGCTGTTGCTCAGCACCTGCTGGCCAGTGGCGGCCCACTCGAATCCCTCCTCCTCCAGCATCTTCGCGGTCGCTTCGCTGAGTGCGCCCTCCGAGGGCCAGCAGCCGTGGGGGCGAAATCCGAAATGCTTTTCGAATACTTCGATACCCTTACGGATGTGCCAACGTGCGCGTGCCTCACCTCCCGGATAGGCCTCGAGTTTCGGCATATGGATGCCGGGAAACGCCTCCTTGGCGCTCTGCATCTCAATCAGCAGCGGCATGATCGGATGGGCATAGGGTGTTACGGAGAGTTCAACCTGCCCGTTCTTCGCCAGCCTCGAGTAGCGGGGCGTGAGGGTGCTGAGTATTTCCCAGATCAATTCGACCAGCCGCCGGCGATCATCATTGCTGAAACCGTGTCCTTTGCTTTGCAAAGAGCGTAGACGCAAATCGTTGATGCGTGAGCACTCGCCTACCCAGGCGAGGTGGTACCAGACCAAAAGATCGACCAGGAACTGGTCATTGAGATAGGCCACCGTGATTGGATGCTCCAGCGCATGTCGAGCCAGTTTCGCCAGCTCCTCAAAGTGCCTGAAGCGGTGGATCAGACGATGTTCATTGGCCCGCAGGCAGGCCTGGACGATCTCGCGCCGCGATTTATTGTCCACCGGCAGACCGGGACCGGCCAGTGCCGCCAACAGGGGATCGCCAATCAAGATGCCGCGATCGAGCCAGGCCTCCAATTGCTGGGCATAATCGTCGAGCTGTTCCAACAACACCGGTGCGAAATTGACCACCGCCTTGGCATCGGGATTGTTCTCCAGATGCGCAGCCATGTCGGCATAATCCTTGATACCGTGCAGATAAACCCAGGGAAGCTGGTAGTCGCTCATGCCCGCGCCCTTGTAGTAGGGCTGATGCATGTGCCAACAGAAGACAACCTGCAGCGGCTGCGGATGGCTAGCGGACATGATGAATGACCTGCCCCAACATTTCCGGGGTAACCAGAACGATACCCTTTTCACTGACGTAGAAGTGTTCGGCATCGGTCTGCGGATCCTCACCGATCACCGTGCCTTCGGGAATATCGCACCCCCGGTCGATAACGGCACGCGTAATACGGCAGTTGCGTCCGATATTGACATCAGGCAGCACCACCGTGTCTTTGACTTCGCTATAGGAGTTGATCCGTACGTTGGAGAACAGCAAAGAATTGTGGACCTTGGCACCGGAGATGACACAGCCACCGGAAACCATAGAGTCGACCGCCATGCCACGGCGCTCTTCATCGTCAAAGACAAATTTAGCCGGCGGCAGCTGCTCCTGATAGGTCCAGATCGGCCAGCTGCGGTCGTAGAGATTCAATGGCGGCGTCACACCGATCAGCTCCATATTGGCGCTCCAGAAGGCGTCGATGGTCCCCACGTCCCGCCAGTAGGCCTGCTTGCCGCTGGTGGTGTCAGTGAAGGGGTAGGCCAGCACCCGGTATTTACCGATAACCCCAGGGATAATATCCTTGCCGAAATCGTGTGAGGAGCTGGGAGTGTCTGCATCCCTGATCAGCTGTTCAAAGAGAAACTTGCGATTGAAGACATAGATACCCATGGAGGCCAGCGCCACATCGTCCCGGCCGGGAATCGGTTTTGGTTTAGCGGGCTTTTCTTGGAAATCGATGACACGGTTGCCCTCATCCACCGTCATGACGCCGAACTCCTTGGCCGTCTCAATATCGACCATGATGCAGCCGACGGTCATATCGGCGCCCGACTCCACATGCTGCGCGATCATGGTGCCGTAATCCATCTTATAAACATGGTCGCCGGCCAGGATCAGCACATAGTCGGGATTATGGCTACGCAGGATATCCAAGTTCTGGTAGACCGCATCGGCCGTACCCTCGTACCAGCTGCTCTCGATGCGTTGCTGGGCCGGCAACAGCTCGATGAATTCACCGAATTCGCCGCGCAGAAACCCCCAGCCGCGCTGTATATGGAGGAGCAGTGAATGGGCCTTGTACTGGGTTAACACGCCGACACGCCGTATACCGGAGTTTATGCAGTTGGAGAGGGGGAAATCGACGATGCGGAATTTGCCGCCGAAGGGTACGGCGGGTTTGGAACGCCATTTGGTTAAATGTTTCAACCGGGAACCTCGTCCACCAGCCAATATCAGGGCAAGTGTATTGCGGGTCAGCCGACTGACGAAACGAGGATTATGGTCGTTTATCATTTTTTACCTCCATGGCCTGGGGGGGCCATAAATCGCCGCAGTTTCTTTTCCAGCTATGTTAACATCATGTCCCCTTCGAGTCGTAGCCGAAGACACAGAGTTTTAAAAATCATGAACAACATATCCAATCCCCCATTGCCAGCCCCACTTTTGCAGATCGCGCAAGCCAAGCACCATGATCCCTTTGCCGTGCTCGGGCGCCAGAAAGAGGGGGACAAAACCCTGCTGCGACTCTTCATGCCCCACGCCGAGCAGATTGTGTTGGCCGATACGGGGCAACCGATACCACGTCGCGAAGGTTCGGACTTCTTCGAGCTTGAACTGAGCGACGTTAACCTGGCCCGGCCTTATCGCCTCGAATGGGTGGACAAGTTCGGTAATCGGACCATCGCTCATGACCCCTATAGCTTTTCGCCCCAACTAGCGGATTTTGACATCCATCTCTTCAGCGAGGGCAAGCACCGCCACGCCTACCGCTTTTTCGGCTCACATCTGCACAACGCCGAGGGGATC
>JASFJY010000503.1:0-3478 GCA_050119415.1 Chromatiales bacterium
TTTCGCACGCACCAAGTGAGCATGTGATGGCGGTAGAAGCCCGAATCACCCTGAAAAATGATGCGCACTTCGGGCCAAACCTCACGCAGTCGTTTCACCAACAGCGCCAGGATCGCCCAGGCATGCTTGGCTCCATCGATCTGGCTGGGTCTCAGATAACTCACCAGCAGTTGATCGCCACAAAATACATACCATGGCAGAAAGCAGTAGTGATCGTAATAGCCGTGGAAGAAGCGACCTTCCTGGCGGCCATGGACCGGATCATCCGTGGCATCGAAGTCGAGGATCAACTCATCGGGTGGCTCAGCAAAGGAGGCAATGAACTGCTCGAGCAGTAGCTTGTGGATATCAACGGCAACCTGACGGTTAATCCAGTTCTATAAGCGACACAGTGTCGATTGACTACCCAGTACTTCCTCTCGTTCAATCGAGGTCTGAAGGGCCAGATCGATACGTAGGTTTTGATGATGGTTGAGATCTTCATAATCCAGGCAGATCCCGTAGATCCGTTGTCGCAACAGACTCAGTTGGCTGTGCTCGATGTATCGGGGATCTCTCGGGTCGGGGATAGCTCTGTCAACAGCCTTGAGCAAACCGAGTCTGTTGTCGATCTGGCGCAGCAGTAACACGCCTGCGTCTGAAGTGATGTCACCACCGGAATACTCAGCTCGTACCTTGCGGCGTTTCAGGGGGGGAAATTCAAAGGAAGTCTGGGTACCGTTTGTCACAGGCAAAATCCTGTTCGATTACGGCTTAACCAACTGTATTATATTGAAATCTCAGGATTTTGCTTTTTAATGCGTGAAATATTCGGGTTAGCCCTCGCCAGCGCGCCGGCTCGGTTATCGCAATTTATGTGTCGCGGATACGCAATTCAAGTGGCACGCTACACCCGCAAAATCCCCGCAAAAGAAAAAAGGGCTAGCGCTTACTATCACGCAAACCCTTTGATACTGGTGGGCCATGTAGGATTCGAACCTACGACCAATGGATTAAGAGTCCACTGCTCTACCAGCTGAGCTAATGGCCCGCTTTGAACTTGGGGTGGACGATGGGTCTCGAACCCACGACCGCCGGAACCACAATCCGGAGCTCTACCAACTGAGCTACGTCCACCATTAAACTTCAAACTTTCATGCAAAGCGGCTCTTCCCACTGAGCCGGCCTTCTAATTTGGCACGCCCGGCAGGACTCGAACCTGCTACCCTCGGCTTAGCTTACCCGCTACGCCTTTCGACGCCTCCCACGACTTGGGAGTTTGGGGTCTGGACTATCTCTTCACCGTCTCAGGTGTCGCACGTATAGTCTCTACGGATCCCCTTGGTCCGCGGTCTCCGGCGTTGGCCGGGGGCCGCGCATCATAACCGCTGGCTACTGCATGGATCAACCAAAGGTTTCCTCGGGATTGCCATCAGCCTGACCTGTTAAGGTTTCCCCGATACAGTGCGATCCACTTTATGGGTTCCTGTTCCCCATAAAGGCTCCTTACCTGCGCACCCCCAGGTGCGCGCTCAAAGGCCGATGCTCTATCCAGATGAGCTACGGACGCAGAAAATTGGTCGGGGTAGAGAGATTCGAACTCCCGACATCCTGCTCCCAAAGCAGGCGCGCTACCAGACTGCGCTATACCCCGATAAGTAATCCGGAAACGAAGCCACGTTACCCGATTGCGCGAAGGGCGGAATCATACTGTCCATGCCCCCTGAGGTCAATGGTAGCAGGCTATCCAAACTGACACACACTACCCGTTTCGGTATCATTCGTCCCTTCTTTTTTTCCCTAGGGCCAAACCCATGAGTGCGAAGATTTTAGACGGCAAGGCCATCGCGGCCGACCTCAGACAGCAGATCAAGTCCCGTGTCGAGGAGCGAGTCACAGGGGGACTGCGCCGGCCGGGGCTGGCGGTGGTGCTTGTGGGTGAGAACCCCGCCTCCCAGGTCTATGTGCGCAACAAGCGTAAATCGTGCGAGGAGGTGGGCTTCCTTTCCGTCTCCCACGACCTTCCCGCCACTACAAGCCAGAAGGAGCTGCTGGCCCTGATCGACCAGCTCAATAGCAATGAGGCGATCGACGGCATCCTGGTGCAGCTGCCGCTGCCAGAACAGATCGACGAAGAGGCGGTGATCGAACGCATCCTGCCAACCAAGGACGTGGACGGCTTCCACCCCTATAACGTGGGCCGCCTGGCCCTGCGCATGCCGGTGCTGCGATCCTGCACCCCCAAGGGGGTGATGACCATGCTGGAGCGCACCGGTCATAAGCTGGAGGGGCTCGACGCAGTCATCATCGGCCAATCCAACATCGTCGGCCGTCCCATGGCCCTGGAACTGCTGGCGGCACGCTGCACCATCACTGTCTGCCACAGCCGCACCAAGGATCTGGCCGAGAAGGCACGCAAGGCCGATATCCTGGTGGTCGCCATCGGTCGCGCTGAATACGTACCCGGAGACTGGATCAAGCCGGGCGCCATCGTCATCGATGTGGGCATGAACCGCAACGAGAGCGGCAAACTGGTGGGCGATGTGGCCTACGAGGAGGCCAGCCAGCGGGCCAGCTGGATCACCCCTGTACCGGGGGGCGTTGGCCCTATGACCATCGCCACCCTGCTGGAGAACACCCTGCAGGCGGCGGAATTGCACAGCGCCGTACAGTAGTCCTCCACGGTCTGACGGTGCGGCTCGCCGCACCCATGCTTCAACCTCGACGCCAAGTGGTGCCCTGGGGACCGTCCTCGAGAATAATTCCGGCCGCCTGCAACTCATCGCGGATGCGGTCGGCCTCGGCCCAGTTTTTCGCGGCGCGGGCGTCGATGCGGGCCTGAATCATGGCGTCGATGGCCTCGTCGCTGAGCCCACCCTCCTGCGTGGGCGCGCCGGCCCGCAGGTAGAGCTCCGCGTCGTCCT
Source organism: Chromatiales bacterium (assembly GCA_050119415.1). Classification (GTDB taxonomy): domain Bacteria; phylum Pseudomonadota; class Gammaproteobacteria; order Chromatiales; family Chromatiaceae; genus Thiodiazotropha. The sequence continues at coordinate 2,904 of JASFJY010000503.1, forward strand.
GCAGGAGCCCCAAGGACTCGCCCAACTTTCGCAATACACTGCCCAATCCGCCTGCAGCCTCGATATCGGTCTCTTTGAGCCGGTTGATCTCCCGCGCCAGATCGAACAGCACAGCCAAGGCCTCCGGGGTGTTGAAATCGTCGTCCATCGCCTCGCGGAAGCGCGCCTCAAAGGCCTCGCCACCGGCGGCTCTAGCGCCGGGCAGACCACGTAGGGCGGTGTAGAAGCGGGTTAGGGCGGCGCGGGCGTTATCGAGATGCTCGATATCGTAGTTCAGCGGCGAACGGTAGTGGCTGGTGAGGATGAAGTAACGCACCTCTTCGGCCCGGTAACGCTCGAGAATCTCCCTCACAGTGAAGAAGTTACCCAGGGACTTCGACATCTTCTCATCGTTGATGCGCACGAAGCCGTTATGCATCCAGTATTTGACGAAGGGGTGGCCGGTGGCTCCCTCCGACTGGGCGATCTCGTTCTCGTGATGGGGAAAGGTCAGGTCGGCGCCGCCGCCGTGAATATCGAAGGTATCGCCCAGGGCCTTGGTTGACATGGCGGAGCACTCAATGTGCCAGCCGGGG
>JASFJY010000504.1:0-3473 GCA_050119415.1 Chromatiales bacterium
AAGCAACGAAGGCAGCCTTATGGCTGCCTTTTTTATTGGGATACAAATCCAGATCTCTATCCCAATAAAAAAGGCAGCCATAAGGCTGCCTTCGTTGCTTATGAGTGGCTTTGACTCACTAGCTTTGACTCACTAGCTTTGACTCACTAGCTTTGACTCACTAGCTTTGACTCAGGCCGCGAGCTGCGCCTTGAGCTTGTTCATGGCGCTCTTCTCGATCTGGCGGATACGTTCGGCGGAGACCTGGTAACGCTCAGCCAGCTCGTGCAGGGTCGACTTCTTCTCGCCCAGCCAGCGGGCCTCCAGGATCTCGCGGCTGCGCGGATCCAGCACGTTGAGGGCATGGGTCAGCCGCTGTTTCATCTGGGATTCGCTGTCGTTTGCCTCCAACACCGAGGAGGGTTCCATGCGCATGTCGCTGAGGTAACCGGCCGGGGTGGCGACCACGGCATCGTCGTCTTCGTGGGCCGGCCCGTCGAAGGCGATATCCTGGCCGGCGAGACGGCTCTCCATCTCTAGTACGGTCTCGGGTTTCACCCCCAGATCCTCGGCCACGCCCTCGACCTCCTCCTTGGAGAACCAGCCGAGACGCTTCTTGGAGCTGCGCAGGTTGAAGAAGAGCTTGCGCTGGGCCTTGGTGGTGGCCACCTTGACGATACGCCAGTTCTTCAGGATGTATTCGTGGATCTCCGCTTTGATCCAGTGGACGGCGAAGGAGACCAGGCGCACACCCATGTCGGGGTCGAAGCGTTTGACCGCCTTCATTAGACCCACGGTCCCCTCCTGAACCAGGTCGGGCAGGGCCAGGCCGTAGCCGCTGTAGTTGCGGGCGATACGCACTACGAAGCGGATATGCGATGTGATCAGTTTCTGCGCAGCCTGCAAATCCTTATGCTCCCGCAGGCGGGTCGCCAGATGACGCTCCTCCTCTGCACTCAGCATAGGTAGCTGAAAGGCCGCACTGATATAAGCGTCCATGCTGCCGGTCGGCAGAGCGGTCAGTGCAAGTTCTTTACTCATCAATTAACCCCGGTTTTTTATACTGAAGAAATATTAGCACTCTCTCATGGTGAGTGCCAACTGTCTTATCTGACTAAAATAGTCGGTAGAAGTTCCCTAGGTGAATTGAGGTAAAAATTACTGTTATATCAATTGGATGGATTAGCTGGGTTCGATGGCGCTGAGGTGCTTGCCAACCGCCAGCCAGGAGCCCAGCAGGCCGAGCAGGGCGCTGCCGAAGAGCAGGGAGAGGATATTGAGCCAGTTCAGAGAACTCAGATCGAAGGCGCTTTCATAGAGGGAGGCCAGATTGGCGACTGGTCCCTTCAGCAGGGTGACCGAGATGGCCACCAGGATCCAGGCGATGATGCCGCCGAACAGGCCGTACCAGAAGCCGGTGTAGAGAAAGGGGCGGCGGATGAAGGCGTTAGTGGCGCCGATCAGTTTGGTGATCTCGATCTCCGCATGGCGGTTCTGGATCTCCAGGCGGATGGTATTGCCGACGATCAGCAGCACGGCTATGCCGAGCAGGCTGGCCAGTACCAGCACCGCCCGCTGTGCGATGACGGTGATCGCCTGCAGCCGGCGCACCCACTGCAGATCGAGCTGGACGATGTCCGCCTCCGGCAGCAGCTCCAGCTCATGCACCAGTTGCTGGGCGGCCTCGGCAGTGGTGAATTCCTGCTTGGGTTGGATCACCAGCAACGCCGGCAGTGGGTTACTGTCGAGGGCTTGCAGCACCTCGGCAAAACCGCTGCGGCGTCGGAACTCGTTGAGGGCGGCTTCCCGGGTCACCAGCTCCACACTCTCAATACGCTGATGCTGGCGTAGCTTGCGCCCCAAGGTCCCCGCCGCCTGGTCGCTGACCGACTGCTTGAGGAAGAGCGAGATACTGGCGCCGCTGTCCCAGCCGCCGCTGAGGCTCTCCAGGTTGTTGAGGATCACGTGCAGGCCGATCGGCAGGGCCAGGGCGATACCGATGACGGTGCAGGTCATGGACGAAGAGAGGCTGTTTTTGAATAGGCGCCCCAGGCTCGCCAAGGCCACTTGGGCATGGCGCTGCAGCCAGATCTTAGGGACCTTGGTCCAGCGACTCATGCTCCGGTCTCCGGCTGGCTGTCGCCTACCAACCCACCCTTGCTGAGCGTCAGAATGCGTTTTTTCATGCGTGAGATCAGATCGATATCATGGGTGGCGATGAGCAGGGTCACCCCCACCAAGTTGAACTGGCTGAACAGCGTCATGATCTCACGGGAGAGTTCCGGGTCGAGGTTGCCGGTCGGTTCGTCGGCCAGCAGCAACGGTGGTTTGCTGACCACCGCGCGGGCGATGCCGACGCGCTGCTGTTCGCCGCCGGAGAGGGTGATCGGCGCCTCCCTCTCCTTATGCAGCAGTCCCACCTTGTCGAGGGCCGCGCGTACCCGGCGGCCGATCTCCTTGTGACCGACGCCGGAGACCACCAGCGGCAGGGCCACGTTGTCGAAGACGGTGCGGTCGTGCAGTAGACGGTGGTCCTGGAAAATCATGCCCACCTCGCGACGATGGTAGGGGATCTTTCTGTTCTTCAGGCGGGTGAGGTTACGGCCGTTGACGTGCACCTGGCCACCGCTGGAACGTTCCAGCAGACCGATCAGCTTCAACAGGGTGCTCTTGCCGGCGCCGGAGTGGCCGGTGAGGAATACCATCTCTCCCGCCTCGATGCGGAAGCTCACGTTGCTCAGACCGATGTGACCGCCGGGATAGCGCTTGCTGACATTGTCGAAATGGATCAAGGCTCCCTCTCAGCTGAGAACAGGGCATCGACGAACTCTTCGGGATCGAATTCACGCAGGTCCTCGATCGCCTCACCGACGCCGATAAAGCGGATCGGCACCTTAAGCTTGTCGGCGATGGCGAAGATCACGCCACCCTTGGCGGTGCCGTCGAGCTTGGTGATGACGATGCCGGTCAGGCCCGCCGCCTGGTTGAACTGCACGGCCTGGTTGACGGCATTCTGGCCGGTACCGGCATCGACCACCAGCAGCACTTCGTGGGGCGCTTGGGGGTCGATCTTCTTCATTACCCGGGCGACCTTGGTCAGTTCATCCATCAGGTTGGTCTTGGTGTGGAGCCGGCCGGCGGTGTCGGCGATCAGTACATCGATGCCGCGCGAGGTGGCGGCCTGCAGGGCATCGAAACAGACGGAAGCGGCGTCTGCGCCGGTATGCTGGGCGATGACCGGGACCTGGTTGCGTTCCCCCCAGGTCTGCAACTGCTCCACGGCGGCGGCGCGGAAAGTGTCGCCGGCGGCCAGCATGATGCTCTCGCCATCTTGCTGGAACTTGTGCGCCAGCTTGCCGATGGTGGTGGTTTTGCCGGCGCCGTTGATGCCGACCATCATCAGCACCAGCGGTTTGTCGCTGCTGCGTTCGGGCAGGGGGGCGTCGCTCTGTCGCAGGATCTCCAGCAGCTGTTGCTTGAGGGCCTGGCTCAGG
>JASFJY010000505.1:0-3470 GCA_050119415.1 Chromatiales bacterium
CAACACGATACCTGGGTGCTGGTGACCGGCGAGCCGGGCAGCGGCCGTGAGACCCTGGCCCGCTATCTTCACTCCCAGAGCATGCGCCGTGAGCGCCCCTTTGTCGAGGTCAGCGTCAGCTCTATCGTCAAGGCCAATGCGGCGCAGGAGCTGTTTGGTCATGAGGCGGGGGGGCGCATCCACTACGGGCGGCTGGAGCAGGCCATGGGAGGTACCCTGTTTCTCGACGAGGTGGCCGATATGGACATGGAGGCGCAGGCACAGCTGGTCGGCGCCCTGGATACCGGTAGCTTCCTGCGCGTAGGCGGCAACGAGCCGGTCAGCGTCGATGTGCGCATCATCGCCGCCACCACCCACAATCTGGAGGAGGTGGTGCAGCAGGGGCACTTCCGCGAGGATCTCTTCTACCACCTCAATGTGGTGCCGCTGCATGTGCCGCCGTTGCGTGAACATGCCGAGGATGTACCGGATCTGCTCAACTTCTACGTCGACTGGTTCGTCACCCATGAGAAGCTGCCCTATCGCCACTTCAACGTGGGCGCGCAGAACGTGCTGCGCAACCATCCCTGGCTCGGTAATGTACGGGAATTGAAGAACCTGGTGCAGCGTCTGCTGATTCTCGGTGCCGGCCCAGAGATTACTCCGGAGGAGGTGGAGGCCGCTCTGGGTGCGCCCGATCTGCGGGCTAGCGGCGGCCTGGAGTCGATGATCTCCTTTGATCAGCCCCTGCGTCAGGCGCGGGAGGATTTCGAAAAGCTCTATCTGGAATATCAGCTGCAACAGCACGAGGGTAATATCTCGCGCATGGCCAAGGTGGTCGGCATGGAGCGGACCCACCTTTATCGCAAGCTCAAGTCACTGGCGATTGAGTTCAAGGACAAGCGGTGAGGGGGCTTCGCGGGCGTTGTATGAAAAGTCCGCAAATGAACGCGAATGAACGCAAATGGCTTGTTCTGCTTGGGATCTCGTGAGCGGATAGGGTGCGGCTTGCCGCACCGATAACAATCTCAGGGTAGCTATAAAAAGGTCAGGTTCGGTAGAAAGGTGGGGCCGGGCCCCACCCTCCATATCATTTGTGTTTATTTGCGGAGAAAAAACTAAAGGCCTGATTCAAGAATCGCTTTCAGGGCCGGTCACGATCACGGTGATACCTGTTGCCTGGTCGGGAGTGACCGTTTCGTGGACATTCTCGGGCGGCGTCACAGTGGCGTCGCGGCCGTAGATGAAGCCCTGCTGCTCGACGATGACCTTATAAGCCTTGTTCATCCGCAGCGCCCGCTCCCTGGAGGGGAACAGCAGGTGTGCCATATCGTCGTGCAGGATGGCGAGCTCATCGGTCTTGATCTGGCCCTGCGGGTCGAAGAACTTCTCCATGACTTCCTGGTTGGCGCGGAACTCGTCGCCGGCGCCGTTCTGCTGCAGATAGTAGCTGTATTCATAGTTGCCGTCGCGGCGCATGGGCTCAGGCTGATTGCGCAGGCCCTTCTGAGTCCAGTGATACCAGCCGTGCCGGAATGCCGGATCGTTGAACTTCCTCGAGAAAGAGAAGATGGTGTCGGTGGTCCCGCCGATGCCGCCGTGGCAGCCGACACAGAAGACATTCTCTTCGTAGGTCTGGGGGCGCAGAGCGCCTTTTGCGTCCTCGATGAAGCCTTGGTAGATCCAGCCCTGACCGTTGGTGACGCCCTGTTCCACGTTACCCATGACCTGCTTCAGCCGGTCGGGAAAGTCATGCTTTTCCTTGTTTTCGTCGGAGATGATATCCTGCAGGTCCGAGTAGCTCTGCCAAGAGTGCTTTATGGCATAGCGCAGCTCCTTCATGCGCGCCGCCAGCTTGATCTCGTCGGCATCGTCCAGATCGATGTAGCGGACACTGTGGAGGAATTCGGTGCCCTCCGGATAGAGCGCGCCCGCCAGATGGATCTCACCGCCATCCTGGGCCGCTTTTCCCTGACCGACAAAATACATATGACGGCCTTCAAGCGGGGCCCAGTCGTAGACCACCTGGGTCGCCGTGCCATAGAGATCGCCATCGTTGTCCAGGTCGACACCGTTCTCCGTATAGGGCTCTTCCAGCGGCACATCCTGACGCTTGATGATGGCCTCGACGATGGCCAGATTGACTTTGTAGGTCTGCAGATCAAAATTACCGTCGATGTCATTGCGCAGCACGGCCGGTAGCCTGATGAGCACATCGTCCGTCGAGCCGTTAGTGGGCCAGAAGGTGCCGAGGAAGGGGGCATAGCCGAAGGCCCGCCATCCGGTGAACTCGCCCTGCGGGTCGACATCAAATCCCTCGTCGTTGAAATTGAAGTAGCAATCCGGGGTGTAGCCGTCCCAGTCGCCGTCTTCGTTGTAATCCCAGCCGGCGGGTAGGGCTTCGAGGGTCTGCGCGAGGATGATTCGGCCCTGCGCGTCCAGATAGTTGTCGCCGCGTACATAGTCGAGGATGGCCTGGTCGGAGATGGCCGCGACCTGCGCGCTGCGATCGGAGAACAGGTTGCTCCAGTGGTTGGTGTTGGCATAGTCGGCAAAGCTGTAGGAGACCTGCAGGTCGGCGTCGTTGAGGTAGTTGGGCTCCTCGGTGGGGATGTGGCAGGAGTAGCAGGGATTGTGCGCCTGATCCTGCGAATCGATGGTCTTGGTGTAGCATTGAGAGGGGATATAGGCCGCTTCGTTGGCCAGCACCTTGTTTCTGAGATCCATCTCGCTACCCGATGTCGGGGTGTTGGTTTGGGTATTGTCGTTGCCGCCACCGCCGTTGCATGCATAGAGAGCCAGACTGGCGATGACCATCAGCGGAAGCGGGATTAACCATGCCTCTTTCATCATACCACCTCGAAAAATGACAACTGTTTGTAACGAAAAATGGAGACCCTGACACCCAGGGTCTCCACTCGGTGAGCGCCCAACTGACCGCCCTGACGGGGGGCCGTTGTGGTGTTACATGGCCGGGAAGGGACCGATGTAACCGGTGTAGGCGCGGGCGTCGGCGGCATCACCCAGCTGGTCCTGATCCGATTCGCCATAGGGGTGCTGTACGACACTCATGATGTAGGCCCAACCGTTGATGTCGTTGTAAAAGTAGGGAGAGGTCGTCTCAGACCCGTAGGGGGTGGTCTGGATGCGGGTCAGTTCGCCGCGGGTCAGGTTGTAGGACCAGATCAGGTCGTTCTGATGGCCGGAACCGGTGTCCTCGCCGATGATCAGGGTATTACGAGCCGTCAGGAAGGTGATGTTATCCGGATTGGCGATGCCGTTCACGTCGCAGCTGTTGCCGGCGTAGATCGAGCTGTCGTCGTAGGTGGTGGGGGTGCCTGCGACCAGGCCCGACATGTTGGTGGCCACATAGCTGCTGTCGATGGTGGTGGAACCGGTGTCGCTGATGCTACCGGCCAAGTCCAGCGTATAGACCACGCCGCACTTGTTCTGAGCCACGCGGATATCATCCGCAGGCAGGGTGCGGTCGC
>JASFJY010000506.1:0-3466 GCA_050119415.1 Chromatiales bacterium
TTTAAGGGCCTCCTCATCGGGGCTGGGCCAGGGGGCGGCGAGGATCTCCTCGCCATAGTCCAATTCACGCCACAAGGTGTGGGTGATGTGGGGAGCGATGGGGCCGAGCAGGCTCAACACCAGTGAGAGGCCCTCGCGCAACACCGCCAGGTCGGCCTCGCTGTTGCCCAGCTTGTAGAGGGTATTGACCATGCTCATACAGGCCGACACCACGGTATTGAACTGCTGGCGTTGGTAGTCGAACAGGGCCTTTTTCAGCGTTTCGTGAATCTCCCGCCGGGCCTCCTTCTGAGCCTCGCCATACGCCGGGCTTGCGCCCTTGAACGCCGCCAGCCGCTGCTGATTGGCCTCGGCCAGAGCCCAAACCCGCTTGAGGAAACGATGCGCCCCTTCCACACCCTCGTCATTCCACTCGAGGGACTGGTCGGGGGGTGAAGTGAACATGGTGTAGAGCCGCACCGTGTCGGCGCCGTAACGCTCGATCAGGGTCTGCGGATCGACGCCGTTGTTCTTCGACTTGGACATCTTCTCCACACCACCGATCACCACCGGCTCACCGTCCTCCACCAGGCACGCGGAGAGAGGACGCCCCCTGTCGTCTCGCTCCACCTCAACTTCGACTGGATTGTACCAATGCTTGGACCCGTCGGGCTGGTCCCGATAATAGGTGTCGGCCACCACCATGCCCTGGGTCAGCAGGCGGCTGAAGGGCTCGTCGCTCTTCACCAGGCCGGCATCACGCAGCAGCTTGTGATAGAAGCGGGCGTAGAGCAGATGCAGCACCGCATGCTCGATGCCGCCCACATAATGATCCACCGGCAGCCAGTAGTCAGCCCGCTCATCGAGCATGGCCTCGGCGTCTGGGCAGGTATAGCGGGCGTAGTACCAGCTCGACTCCATGAAAGTGTCGAAGGTGTCGGTCTCCCGTTGCGCTTTGCCGCCGCATTGGGGACAGTCACATTCGGCGAAAGCCGGATTGTCCTTGATGGGGTTGATAGTCTGCTCGTCGTAGACAATGTCCTCGGGCAACTCCACCGGCAGATGCTCCAGCGGCACCGGTACAATGCCGCAGCTATCGCAGTGGATCATGGGGATAGGAGTACCCCAATAGCGCTGGCGGGAGACACCCCAGTCGCGCAGGCGGAAGTTCTTGGTCTTGTGGCCCTTGCCCCGCTCTTGCAACCACTCGGCGATGGTGTCGAAAGCGGCCTCGGAGGTGAGTTCGTTGAAGGGACCGGAGTCCCGCAATATGCCTTTGTCAATGTAGGCGGCGGCCTGAATATCGACCGTGGAACCGTCGGCCGGATGGATCACTTGCTTGATCGGGATGCCGTATTTGCGGGCGAAGGCGTGATCGCGCTCGTCATGGCCCGGCACTGCCATCACCGCACCCGTGCCGTAACTCATGAGCACGAAGTTGGCAGCGTAGATCGGCACCGATTCGCCGCTTACCGGGTGAATGGCATTGATGCCGAGCGGCATGCCCTTCTTCTCGATAGTCTCCAGTTCCGCTTCCGAGGTGCCGCCCTGGCGGCACTCCTCGACAAAGGCGCTCAGCTCGGTGTTGCCCTCGGCGGCCCGCAGGGCTAGCGGATGCTCCCCAGCCACCGCCACGTAGGTAACCCCCATCAGCGTATCGGGGCGGGTGGTGTAGATGGTCAGGTTCTCGTCCGAGCCCTCGATACTGAAATCCATCTGTACGCCGAAGGAGCGGCCGATCCAGTTGCGCTGCATGGTACGCACCTGCTCCGGCCAACCCTCCAGATTATCTATCTCCTCGAGCAGCTCGTCGGCATAGTCGGTAATCTTGATGAACCATTGGGGGATCTCACGACGCTCCACCAGCGCACCGGAGCGCCAGCCGCGGCCGTCGATCACCTGCTCGTTGGCCAGCACCGTCTGATCCACCGGGTCCCAATTGACCACTGCGTTCTTGCGGTAGACCAGCCCCTTGCGGTAGAGCTCGGTGAAGAGCCATTGCTCCCACTTATAGTAATCGGGGCTGCAGGTAGCCAGCTCGCGACGCCAGTCGTAACCGAAACCGAGGCGCTTTAGCTGGGCCTTCATGTATTCGATGTTGTCGTAGGTCCAGCCGGCCGGGGCTGCCCGGTTCTTGCGCGCGGCATTCTCCGCCGGCAGGCCAAAGGCATCCCAGCCCATAGGCTGCAGTACGTTTTTACCGAGCATGCGCTGGTAGCGAGCGATCACATCGCCGATGGTGTAGTTACGCACATGCCCCATGTGCAGCTTGCCACTGGGGTAGGGAAACATGGAGAGGCAGAAGAACTTCTTCTTGTCGGGATCTTCGCTGACCTCGAAGGTGCCGGTTTCCTCCCAATATTGTTGGACCTTGCGCTCAATGTCGCTGGGCTCGTACTTCTGCATGATCAGGCCTGAATCTCTTTTGCCACGGTAAACAAAGAAGGATACCGCAGCCGGTGGGATTCAAAAAGCGCGGCGATTCAGGAAGTATCAGGAGGCCAGTTTCTCGGGCTGGACCAACCTGTCGAAGATCTGATCAATCACATGGCCAATGACCTGTGACCAGGCGGCGCCGACCCGGTTACTGTAGGCCTCGTCGTAGAGGGCCACCGTATCGAGCAGGGCCACCTTCCACATATCGAAATGGCGCCGCTCGATATTAAATCGTTGATGTATCCTGCCCAGCATCTCCAAATACATGCCCATTCCGGGCTGCTTATCCGCCGTTTGCGCTACCATCTCCAAGGTGCTACGCAGTTTCTTTTTCAGCATGACGATGTCCCGATGCTGGAAAATGGCGGCGATCTCATCCGACTGGCGTATGAAATGGTCGTAGAAGGTATCGAAAAAACCGTCCTGGGCAGTCACCCGGGCCAGGCTTTCACGAAATAGATTGAGATCGCTTTGATACATAGCCACTATAGCGGCAGGATCATGCGATTACTTTAGAAAATCTCTAATCAATTCATGAATCGGCGTTACCTCGGATAATTCATTCAGAAACGATTGGTTGAGATTCCCCCCGAATCGGCCATGATTAAGCTGAACCATTCGGCAAGGAAAGGGCAATGAAGCTTGATATGAAACCCGGTCCATGCATATTGGTCAAAGGGTTAGAGCAATCGGCTCTGACAGGGTAGAGATGAATGACAGGTCACGCTGTAAGGAGTAGAAAATGGCCGAACGAAACGAACAAGACACCTTCGAAAGACTTTCAGCCGCCTATGACAAGATCCTCCAGGAGGTGCATGAGGCCATAGCATCGGCCCGTGAGAACGCCCTTCCGGGGCTGAGGGATTACCTGGACGACGCCCGCGAAAAGATGGTGGAGCTGGGCGAACTCAGCCGCGAGGAGGCAGAGAAGGTGGCCGGCTATGTGGAGCGCGACATGAAAGACGCCGCTCACTACCTGCTGGAGACAGGCGAGCAGCTCTCCGCCTGGTGGCGATTCGATATGCAGCAGATTGAGAATCGTATGCTGGAG
>JASFJY010000507.1:0-3465 GCA_050119415.1 Chromatiales bacterium
CCATCCAGGCCAACGCCAAGGGGTTAGCGTTCGACTACCGCTGTGAAAACGATCTTCCCGACTATGTGCTGGCGGACGAGAAGCGGTTGCGCCAAGTGCTGATGAATCTACTCTCCAACGCCGTGAAGTTCACCCGGGAGGGAAGGGTGTCGCTGCAGGTCAACTACCGCAACGAGGTGGCGAAATTCGTGGTCAGCGATACCGGTGTGGGCATCCGGCCCGAGCATTGGGAGCACATCTTCAACCCGTTTGAGCGGGTCCGGGAACAGGAGACCCAATTCGTCAGCGGCACCGGCTTGGGGCTGACCATCTCCCGGCTGCTCACCAACATGATGGGCGGTGATCTGTCAGTACACAGCGAATATACCAAGGGGTCGGTGTTCACCCTGTCGATCATGCTGCCGGTGGCGCGCTCACCGAAAAAAGTTCCTGTGCCGACAAGAAAAATCAAAGGCTATAGCGGACCGCGCAAACAGATCCTGGTGGTGGATGACGAACCGGCCCACCGGGCCCTGATTTCCGATTTCCTCTCACCCCTGGGCTTAAGCGTGCTTGAAGCGCACAATGCGACGATTACCATGCAGCTCGTGGACGAGCAGAAGTTCGACCTGTTTCTGCTTGATGTGCATATGCCCTTGATCGACGGCTGGGAGCTGGCGTCCCGTTTACGTAAGGCGGGCATAGAGGCACCGATCATCATGATCTCGGGTAACGCCATTGAAGATCACCGATCGGAGATGGTCAGCGAGCTGCACGACGCCTACCTGATCAAACCGGTGCGCTTCGAGACGCTGCTAGACAAACTCGGCGCGGCGATGCATATCGAATGGCTGCATGAAGATCCCGGGGCGCAAAAAGCCGACTCCGGCAAGCGCGCCGGCAACGCACCGACACGCCTGCCGTCGAACGAGGACCTGGAAGAGTTGATCTCCATGGCCAAGATCGGCTACCTCAACGGCGTGCTGGAGAAGCTGGAGGGATTCGAGGAGGCGAACATCGATTCGGAATTTTTACAGTATTTGAAGTCCCGCGCGGAGCTTTGTGATTTCGACGGGATGACGCAGGCAATCAGGGGGCTTTGTCATGGGGCTTGATAAATCAAACCCGATCGTACTGGTGGTGGATGATTCACCCGACTCCCTGGGTATGATCAACGCCGCGCTTAACCAGGCGGGCTATACGGTGCTGGTAGCCCTGAACGGCCGCCAGGCCCTGGACATTGTCGCCCGGATCGAGCCCAATGTGGTCCTGATGGATGCCCTTATGCCGGTGATGGACGGCTTCGAGTGTTGCCGGCAGATGAGAAGCGGCCTGCCGCTGGTGCCGATTATTTTCATGACCGGACTCAGTGATGTGGAGCACATCGTCAAGGCCTTCGAACATGGCGGTAACGACTACATCACCAAGCCCATCAAGCCCGAGGAGCTGCTGGCCCGCATCACCGTGCATGTCAACAATGCCAATATGATCGAAAATGCGCGGGCGGCCCTCGATGTGGCCAAGCAGTTCGTTCTGGCGGTGAACGACGCCGGTGAAATACTCTGGTCGACGCCGGAGACCCGTGGACTGCTCGCCGGCAGCGGCATTGATTACAAGGATACCGGCAGTGCGTTTGTCGTCGCATTGAAATCCTGGATAGGTCGGGACGATATCAAAAATGACCTCATCATACAGACACAGGGTGATCCGTTGACCATCCGCTATTTCAAAGCTGTTACCAGCGAAGAACATCTGCTACGGATTGTCGGTCAGGACCTGCTGATGGACGCCCGTGTGCTGGAGGCGGCGCTGCCCGTCACCAAACGCGAGGCCGAAGTACTGCTCTGGGTGGCCCACGGCAAGACCAACCGGGAAATAGGAGAGATCCTCTCGCTCAGTCCCCGTACAGTGAACAAACACCTGGAACAGATCTATCCCAAGATCCAGGTGGACAACCGCTCCGGCGCCACCTCGATCGCCATCCAGGCCCTGTTGGGATTGCCGGTTTGAAAAGCGTACCGCTGCTCCGATCCTATATGTAGGAGCCCAGTCCCCTGGGCGATAGGGAATCGAAAGAACTTATCGCTATCCTGTAATTCCTAAACAAATGTCGGAATATTTTACAGTGACACTCGTAATTCCCTTGTGTCAATTTCTAACTACTTATATTTCATAAGAATATATTTCCTTGGAATGGATTCTGCTTATCGTAGAGATGCTGTGAGGTATGTGGTCTTACAGCAACCAGAAGCAAAAATTCAAGGAGCTTTACATGAAAAGAACTCTCTTTCGGGCTTTATTCGGCGCTACTCTGTTGGCTTCCAGCCTGAACGCCATTGCCTCGGTCATTGAAGTGCACTACACCGGAGCGGTGTATGAAACAAATGATAATGGGATTCCTAACGTGGGTGGGGCTGGGTACAACGTGGGTGATTCAATTAGCGGTTCGCTGTTCATCGACACAGGCCTGGCATCGACTGACCACTATCCAGACATAACCTCATTTGCCTCGTATGACAACGGTGTCGTTGAGGGCGGTGGTTTTGTCAACGGCTATGTAGCAGGCGGCACAACTAGTTCTGACAGCGTGAGTATTGAAGACGATTTTGATGAAAGCATTGATATGTTTTCCGTAACGGATGGCGAATACAATCGTTTCTATGATGACGGCGCGGGTAATTTTAGCTTTACGGAAGACAGCTTATTTATAAATGCAGTTTCATGGGTGCTTGACTTTCTCCACGGTGACGGCCTCGAGCAACTCGAGCAGGGCTTCGATCTGCTGGCCAGCATGGACGCAGACGGTATTGGTTATGGATCGATCTTGCAAGCGTTTGGCAGCGTCGAGAATGGCGTGGATTTTTATGATTTCAGCTATGCTTATTTTAACCTCAACAGCCTGTCGGTCAGGGCTATTGACAATGTAGCCGCCGTTCCCGAACCCTCCACAATATTCCTGATGAGCACGGGCATAGTCGGGCTAGGCATTGCCGGCTGGAAAAAGAAACAGGCTTAAGAATACCACTTGATCTCCTTTCTGGTCCCGCCTTGTGCGGGTCTTTTTTGCTCTCTTCTGGTCCCGCCTTGTGCGGGTCTTTTTTGCTCTTTTTTTTATGCCAGCTGCCTCGCTAGCCCGCTTGTTAATCTCCGCTTCGGCTGCGTGTTCTTACAAATACAAACAGTTGTGCCCCAGAGGTGATGCACCAGTCTCCCAGCTTGCCGAGCAGCAGCAACAATAGCACCACAGTGAACCATGACAGCAGATGTGCCAGACTCTCGCCGTCGTGTGTTAACCGAGCTGTAATCCTGGCTGTCTCTATGAAATATGTCGCGAAGTAGCTGATGCTGTCAGGATTGTTGAATAACTTCCATGTGACATAAACAGCACCTGCCAATGCCCAGATGCCGAAACCAATTAAAAACAGGCCGAGTACAGCTGAGGTCAGCACGAGTACGCGCTGTAATGGGTCTTGTGCAACGTTGAAA
>JASFJY010000508.1:0-3461 GCA_050119415.1 Chromatiales bacterium
GTAAGTGCCATTCTACTCTGACCCCACACTCTCAGTAACGACGGGTCCAGCTTTGGTTAGTATTGCCGTTTGCTGTCCACAGACCAATGTTGGTGCTGTCGTCGACACCATACGCATCGACCGCCAGATTATTGTCGGAGCGTGAACGAATGGTGTTACCGACAATGTCGAACTTCTGGGCGTGGCTGTTATTGCAGTCCCATAATTGAATGTTGGTGCTTTCACTGATGATGCCGTCGTCAATGTCCAAGCACTTGTGCCAGTTGAGTTTGCTTTTCAGTTCGCCGGTGATTTTATCATAGTGCCATTTTTGGGCGTTGCTGTCGTTACATCGATAGAGCTGCACATTGGTGCCGTTCGTGGTGTTGGCACCTGCAATGTCAAGACATTTGCCGGCGCGCTGATCGACGAGGGAGAAGTATGTGTTATCACCCTCATCATCAGGATAGCCGCTGTGGGTCATCGTCCCCGATAGATAGACAGGGCTGTGTTTTTCCTGCTGGATACGTTGGGTCAATGCGGCCTGCAGTTCAACAAGATCGTCATCATTAAGATCTGTGGCGTTCTCTACAATCAGGACATAGTGCAGTGTATTGGCGTCTTCTCCTTGGTTGCCATCATCCCACACCAGCAGCCGCTTGCCGGAACCGTTGATTTTTCCGGGATCTGCGGTAACCATAACTTCATTCGACTCGCCCGTTACTTCAGTGGACACAGCCAGCGTCTTGTTCTTGATAACAGCTTCGGTGACAATAAGCATGCTCGTCACATCCATATGACGGGGAAGGAAGATCTCTGTGGGAGCGTCTGCATTGCGGCCGCGCCAAACGGCGATAGCGAATTTTTTACATCGGAAGTATTCGCGATTTTCAAACAGATCGACCAGATCTAGACGGATAGACCCCCAGCACAATTCTTCTCCCGCTTGGTCACGCACCATTGCGTTATAGTGGAAGTGCATCAGGTCGCCTTGTATGCGACGCGGATAGATGCGTTCGACTAGATACTGATCAACGTTGTAGCCTGTGGCATAGTTATTGATGATGGAGAAGTTCTCGCCGTTCCAGGCATCGTCTTCTGTCCGAAGTTCATCTGGATTGCTGTTATGGAACTCGTAGTGGTTATCGTAATAGTAATCCCAATGCCATTGTGTACCGGACACCACTGGGGTATAGAAGTCCGCAAATCGGTCTTTACCGTGGTTTCGGTCGGATATTTCCATACCCTGATAGGTTGCATTGACGATGCGCTCGGTATCGGTATGGCCGTAACCTTCCAGCCACATGCCGAATTCACTAAGGAAGATTGGTAGATCGAGGAATCGCGCTTCATCGCGGATCAGATCCAGGTTATTGAAATAGGCGCCGTTGCGGGCCACGGACCAATCATTGGTCCCCATACGGCCCTGATCATAAAAGTGCGGTGCAAAGACAAAACCTTCACCTGGTTTATAGTCCAGGTAGCCACCGCCGGTGGCAGGCGCGAAGATACCGGCCTGTGAACTCCAGAAGACCAGCGGTTCCGCGAACACCCATTTATCACCCCAACCATTGGCATCCATCTCGGCGCGGACGCGCTCGTAGAAGGGCCAAAGAATCAGGTTGTCGAATTCATCGTAATTATCAATGCCGAGTTCTTCGATACCGCCGTCAAAGGGTTCGTTGATGGGCTCAAAACCGAGCACATAGTCAAACTCCTCGGTGGTGAGCTTTAGTTTGATGTACTCCGCCACTTTGCCGATCTGCCATATAAATTCGTTCTGCACTTGACGTATCCCGCTGTTCGTGACGATGTCATCATTTAGCCAGAATGAGCGAATGGCACTGCGCACCGCGGGATCAGACAACTTGTGGGCACTCCAGGACATATAACAGGGCAAGCCGCATCCATCCGTACCATGGCTACCACCATTGACGATCCAGCCGGGAGCGCCGTTACCGGTATTTTTGCTGTTCTGGGTAAAGGTGTGGCGGGAATAGAGATCGGAGTGGTAGTCCATTACCAGATAGATTTTATTACGGATGGCTTCTTTCATCTGGGCGATGATTTCATCAAGATAGGCGTAGTCGATGACATCCGGCGCTGTGTGCACACCTTCCCAAGCCAGGGTAAAGCGCACCAGGTTGGCGCCGTTCATCTGACCCAGTGCGTTGAAGCTGGTGGCGGCATCGGCGGTGTTTTTAAAAGGTTTGAAACCAGACTCCAGCAGCTTTACTTCACCGGAAACGTTGAATCCGCGGAAGGTGGCTTCCCGGCCCAGGGCATCGCGGAAGATACGATCGGTAGTACCGTTAAAGGTTTTACTGCCTTTGACGATGCGATGAGCACTGGCGTCACTATCGAAACTGAGATCGTGCTTGTATTGGCTACTGCTGATGTCAGAGACGTCGGAATCATTGGCGAAATCCAATCCGGAATCTCCGCTGTCAGAATAAGTTTGTGTTCCTATCAAAAGTCCATGAATAATTGCTATTGTGAGTGTGATGTTACGCATTTTTACGTCCCTCGCAGAATACGCGATGATGGACTCAATCTGAGTCAGACGATTCAGCAAAAACGCTGTATGCCAAGGAAATTTACCGATCCTTTTACACATCGAGCCGAGTGTTCCTTGCCGCGTCTAACCATGTAATCGCATGTGGAAATCGCTTGACGGAGTATACGCGAGTGCTTCGGACTACCACCAACCTTGTGCGAAATGGGCAACGTTGGAGCAGCGGAGCTCGTCGAAAATACGCGAGCCTTTTTCGTCGGCGGCCTCCCTGGAGTCGAGGCTGGTTTTCTGCGTGGATTTTTTTTCAGTGGATCTGCCATGGGTTAATCCTTGGTTACCCGGTTGAGTCCTTGAAGGCTGGTGATGCTCTGCATCACCTTGCGCAATCCAGGTTTCCTGAGACTGGAACTACCCTCCATGATGATTTTCCCATCGCTTCAGATGCAGCTATCACCTGAAAGTATACCAACACGATTTTCGGTGCCGTTGGTACAGAGGTCACATCCTACTGCTTTATACTAACCAGGCAATGGCCCATCCCTTGTCAAGAGGCGCAACACCGAGCTGAGTCATTCTTATAGCCCCTACCCCTCGGCACCTGACGGTTGTCTTTCTCCGACGCCCCGACAGCATACCCCAAGGGCACTTCCTTTGGGGCGCATCCCTGTGCTGACGGGGCTTGCGCGGCATCCCTGCCGCTTCTGCGAAAGACAACCATCAGGCGCCTACCAACGTCCATATGGTTTCTGGATGAGCACTTGCTAGTGGTGAAACCGTTGGCGATATCGGCTTCTATTAAGCCCTCTTTCGCAAGGCTTTCTTAAGATGCCCCCATGCGCTACTGTTTTCGCACTCTAATAAGCCCCAGATCTAATAATTTTTGCAACTATTGGGTTAAATCAGCCGTTTCGTGTTACCCTTCACCGTTTCATTTAATTCGGTCCAATTCCACACCCTAGTTACCTGT
>JASFJY010000509.1:0-3459 GCA_050119415.1 Chromatiales bacterium
GTAGGGATCATCGTTGCCGATGAAATCATCCGTGAATAAGTACCTGTTCCCTTAGTACTCGTGCATGCTACTTGCGCACACCCCAGTCCAGATACCTTGCCAGCGCACCGACATGATGCCGGATTGTCCCTGGCTCGAGCTGGTTTTTCGGGGCGGCACAACCACGAAATACCCCGAATACGCATGATTTTGAGACAAAAAAATAGGGCGCTAATAGCGCCCTATTTATTGATTTGCTGATGAAACTTTATGGAGGCTGAGACCGGAATCGAACCGATGTCCACGGCTTTGCAGGCCGCTGCATAACCACTCTGCCACTCAGCCTTAGGGTGCGTATTCTACCACTAAAAACCGGGTAAAATGAAACATAAATAAAAAAGCCCCGGTCTACCCGAGGCCTTACTATTTGGAGCGGGAAACGAGACTCGAACTCGCGACCCCAACCTTGGCAAGGTTGTGCTCTACCAACTG
This sequence comes from Chromatiales bacterium, assembly GCA_050119415.1. Classification (GTDB taxonomy): domain Bacteria; phylum Pseudomonadota; class Gammaproteobacteria; order Chromatiales; family Chromatiaceae; genus Thiodiazotropha. The sequence continues at coordinate 472 of JASFJY010000509.1, forward strand.
AGCTATTCCCGCGCTGCATAGGAAGAGCGTATTTTAGCGGCAGTTTTTGCGCTGTCAACACCTCTCTTTCGCGCCAGCCAAATCAGTATCGTGGACTTTGCAAATAGGGTAATGTGATTGCCACAACACCTTTCTCGACCGACCGCTGCATGGCGCCGACATCTGCGTCCGGCGGCAACGGTAAACGACGCCGCATACTCGCAGAGGCGGCGGCGAACTGGTAGCTGCCACGGTCGCTTCGCCGCTCCAGCTGATGCGACTCCCTATTCTCGACCACCAACGAGCGACCCTGAACACTGACCTGGAGCGCCTCCGGATCGATACCCCGGGTATGTATTCTCAGTTGATAACCATGGCGGTCCCGAAAGCGTTCGAAACGTATGCCTTTCTGTACGGAAAACCGGTTGCTCGGGGAATCGTGACCGAAATAGCGCAGATCCCCGGCACCAGGCGGTTGCGCCAAGGTTGTAGAACTGGTAGCTAACAGACAAAGTGCACCGATCAATGCGATGGATTTCATGCCTAACCCCCCTTCCTGTTGTTTTATAGAAGGAAGTCTAGCTCAGGGCGGGGGTATTTCAGCCGTCACGCACAGTTTCATGAATTGATCAGAGGTTCCCTTGTTCGTCCTGCTCCATTTCCGTGCTGTAACGGCGCTCACCCAGCAGGCTGGGCCAGGCGGATTTCAGGTAGAGGAACATGGACCAGAGGGTCAGTAAGGCCGCCATATAGAGCAGCACGAAACCGATGGTGAAAATGGGTATGCCTACAATGGGCTCAGCGTAGACCAATAGCAGGATGGCGACCATCTGCACCGCAGTCTTGAACTTGCCGATCACCGACACGGCTACTTGAGCGCGTTCGCCCAGCTCAGCCATCCACTCACGCAGCGCCGATATGGTGATCTCCCGGCCGATGATGACGGCGGCAGGAATGGCCAGCGCCGGTGTTGCGTCGGCCTGTACCAGCAGCAGCAGCGACACGGAGACCATCAACTTGTCGGCGACCGGATCGAGGAAAGCGCCAAAAGGCGAAACCTGCCCCCAGCGGCGGGCCAGATAACCGTCGAACCAGTCGGTGACGGCGGCGATGCCGAAGACCAAGGCGCAGCTGAAACGGGCCCATTCCACGGGCAGATAGAAGAGCAGCACAAACACGGGAATCAAAACGATCCTGAGCAGTGTCAGTATATTGGGGATATTCCACATGGTCGATCGCTCAATCTTTGTCGTGAAAGGCGTGGTAAATCTGTTCCGCCAGCCTCTTGCTGACTCCTTCCACGCTGGCCAGGTCCTCGACACCGGCCCGGGCAAGCTCCTGCAGTCCGCCGAACTGCTTCAACAGCCGTTGCCGCCTTTTCGGACCGATCCCCGGAATCTCCTCCAAAACAGAGCGGTTGCGTTTTTTGGAACGCCGCTGACGATGGGCGGTGATGGCGAAACGGTGGGCCTCGTCCCGGATCTGCTGTATCAGGTGCAGGGCAGGCGAATCAGGGGGCAGTATAATCGGTGCGCTTCGCCCCAACAAGAAGAGCTGTTCCATACCGGCCTTGCGGTCAACCCCTTTTGCGACACCAATCAGGGTCACTCCCGCAACCCCCATATCCTGCAGCGTGGTGTGGACAGCGGAGAGCTGCCCCTTGCCGCCGTCGATGAAGAGCAGGTCGGGCAATGGCACCTCTCCCTGCTTGATCCGGCGATAGCGTCGTTCCAGGGCCTGGCGCATGGCCGCATAGTCGTCTCCGGCCGTGATCCCTTCAATATTGAATCGACGGTAGTCCGACTTGAGCGGCCCCTGATCATTGAAGACCACACAGGAGGCGACGGTCGACTCACCCCGGGTGTGGCTGATATCGAAGCACTCCATGCGCTCGGGCAGTGCCGGCAGTTTCAGCAGCCGCTGTAACCCCTCGACCCGCTCCTGCATGTCCATGCGGGCACTGAGCCTGGCCCGCAGGGCGATCTGCGCATTGCCTTCGGCCATCTTGAGCCAGCGGGCCCGCTCGCCCCGCACACCGCTGCTGACCCGCACCTTGCGGCCGGATTGTCGGCTCAAGACCTCCTCGATCAGCGCCTTGTCCTCGAGCTTTCGGCTGAGAATGATCTCCGAAGGTACCGGCTTCTCCAGGTAGTACTGGGAGACAAAGGCAGCAAGCACCACCTCTTCGGATGCATTCGGCGGTATTGTCGGATAGAAGGCCTTATTGCCCAGGTTACGGCCGGAACGGATGAAGAAGACCTGGATACAGGCAGTCCCCCCATGCTTGGCCAGCGCCACAATATCGAGATCGCCCCGCTCGCCACTCACATATTGGCGCTCCTGAATGCGTCGCAGCGTCTGTATCTGGTCCCGGTAGAGCGCCGCCTGCTCGAACTCCAGCGCTTGAGAGGACTGTTCCATACGCCGAACCAGATGATCCACCACGGCGGTCGTCTTACCCTCCAGAAACATCACGGCATGCTTTACATCCTCGGCGTAAGCCACCGGTGTGACCAGGTCGACGCAGGGGCCGCTGCACCGCTTGATCTGATACTGCAGGCAGGGCCTGGAGCGGTTTCGATAAAAGCCCTCTTCACACTGCCTCACAGGAAAAAGCTTCTGTAACAGCTGCAGGGTGTCACGGGTCGCGCCCGCACTGGGATAAGGGCCGAAGTAGCGACCCTTGCCGCGCCTGCTTCCGCGCCGGAAAGAGAGTGCCGGATAGGCCTGGTCGGACGAGAGATAGATATAGGGGTAACTCTTGTCATCCCGCAGTAGCACGTTGTATTTCGGTTTCAGCGATTTGATCAGGTGATTTTCCAGAATCAGCGCTTCTGCCTCGGTATGGGTCACGGCGATCTCGATACGTTCGATTTGCGCGACCATCAGCTGAATGCGCCGATTGAGGCTGCGGCTGAAGTAGCTGCCGACCCGCTTCTTCAAATTCTTCGCCTTGCCCACATAGAGCACCTGATCCTCTGCATCGATCATACGATAGACACCCGGCCT
>JASFJY010000510.1:0-3446 GCA_050119415.1 Chromatiales bacterium
CTTCGTAGCTCATGCCTTCGAGTTCCCGCAAAATGATGGCGGTGCGCAGATCCTCGGGCAGATCCTCGATAGCCTTTTGCACAGTCTGCGAAATCTCTTCGGTCAATACATGATTTTCCGGTGTACCTGTCTCCTTTAGACGCACACCCACGTCCATTTGTTCAGCCGTTTCAGCCTCAACATCGTCGCTCGGGGGCCGTCTGCCCTGGGCCACGAGGTAGTTCTTGGCCGTATTGATGGCGATGCGGTAGAGCCAGGTGTAGAAGGCACTGTCTCCACGGAACTTCGGCAATGCCCGGTAGGCCTTGATGAAGGCCTCCTGGGTAACGTCCATAACCTCGTGCGGATCCCGGATATAACGAGAGATCAGATTAGAAATCTTCTGCTGATACTTGAGTACCAACAGATCGAATGCCTTCTTATCGCCTTTCTGAACTCTAAGGACGAGTTCCTGATCGATCAACCGTTCGCCCATCCGGGCCCTAACCTCCTCGCAACGGGCACTTCCAGTGCACAGTCACATTGACAGTGGTGATGTTGAATAGTTCGCACAATCCGCATCTTATTTGACCTAGTTCAATAACGGGGGCATTTGAGCTAGGATGCGGAATCGATGCGCATTATCGCTGTAACCATCTAAACCCGCAAATATCCCGCAACCTATGCCTACCGAACACTACCATGACGTACTCATCATCGGCAGCGGTGCTGCCGGACTCAGCCTGGCCCTGCGCCTGGGCGAACACCTGAATATCGCCTTGGTGGCTAAGCGGGAGCTGGAGGAGAGCAATACCTACTATGCCCAGGGGGGAATTTCCGCCGTGCTGGATGCCGCCGACAGCATCGCCTCCCATGTGCGAGACACCCTCGATGCGGGAGCCGGCCTCTGCGACGAGGAGACGGTGCAGCTGGTGGTGGAGCACGGCCCACAAAACATCGAATGGCTGCTCAAAGGCGGGGTTAACTTCACCCGAGACGACAATTCCGCCAGCAGCGGTGGCTACCATCTGACCCGCGAGGGGGGGCACTCCCACAGACGCATCGTCCATGCCGCCGACGCCACCGGTAAAGAGGTGGAGACCACCCTAGAGGCCCAGGCGCTGGCCCGCGCCAATATCGAAGTCTTCCCCCACCACATCGCCATCGACCTGATCAACAGTGCTAAGGGCATGAAAAAACAGCAAAAACGCTGTTACGGCGCCTACATCCTGAATCAGAAAAGCGGCAAGGTCGCGACCTTCCGCGCCCGCTTTGTGGTACTCGCCACCGGTGGCGCCAGCAAGGTCTACCTCTACACCAGCAACCCGGACGTGGCCACCGGCGATGGTATCGCCATGGCCTGGCGCGCCGGCTGCCGGGTCGCCAATATGGAGTTCATGCAGTTTCACCCCACCTGCCTCTACCACCCGGAGGCCAAGAGCTTCCTCATTTCAGAGGCGGTCAGGGGCGAAGGCGGACAGCTCAAACTGCCCGACGGCAGCTGTTTCATGGACCGTTTCGATCCCCGTGGCGAGCTGGCACCGCGTGACATCGTCGCCCGCGCCATCGACCACGAGATGAAGCGGCTCGGCGCCGACTGCCTCTACCTGGACATCAGCCATAAACCGAATGACTTCATTCATGAGCACTTCCCGACCATCCAACAGCGCTGTCTCGACTTCGGCATCGACATAACTGAACAGCCCATACCCGTGGTCCCGGCCGCCCACTATACCTGCGGCGGCGTCACGACCGACCATCATGCACGCACCGATATCGCCGGACTCTACGCGGTCGGCGAAATCGCCTACACAGGCCTGCACGGTGCTAACCGCATGGCGAGCAACTCCCTGCTGGAGTGCCTGGTTTTCGCCGAGCAGGCGGCACTGGACATCCACGCCCACGATGCCGAGACACCCGAACCACCCATGCTGCCGCCCTGGGACGAGAGCCGGGTGACCGAACCGGACGAAGAAGTGGTGGTCTCCCACAACTGGGACGAGTTGCGCCACTTCATGTGGGACTACGTAGGCATCGTCCGCAGCAACAAGCGCCTGGAGCGGGCCAAGCGACGCATCGACCTGCTACGGCGCGAGATTGTCGAGTACTACAGCAATTTCCGCGTCAGCAACGACCTGCTGGAACTGCGCAACCTGGTCGAGGTGGCAGACCTGATCATCCGCTCCGCCCTGTGCCGACGCGAGAGCCGCGGACTGCACTACACCATCGACTTTCCCTACAGCGACGACAGGGTACAGAAGCGGCCGACAATCCTCATCCCGGACAGTTACTCCCCTTATTAGGACCTTAACCCGAATGTTTCACCCGGGACCGCAGTGGGTTAAGCCCTAAGCAGTTGCCGCACGCCCACCGACGCGCAACAGGAGCCGCAGCCGACGCAACTCATCCGCGGTCAAAGAGTCCCTGCCTAGCAGCAGGCTCGGGCGACGCAGCATCCCTGGCCCATCGAAGCGCAGGAGCATCAAGCCATTGGTGATCAATGAGTCACCGCGCAACCGGGTCTGCATCACCCTGTCATCGGCGAATACCAGGCGGGCGGCATGATCGTCGTCGATGCGGGCCTCGGTAATCCGCTGCGCAATGGCCCCATACAGACGGCGATGAGTATGCAGAGCCTGCAACAACAGCAATAAGAGCAAAAGAAACCTCACTCCCAGTGGGATTGGAGCAGTGACCAGTATCCCCAGGGACAGGCATTGGATACCGCCCAAGATCAGGGTCAGTTGACGTGAAGGCCGGGGGTAAAGGACGATGGGTGGGAGCCTGTCTCTCATGGCGGCCGCCTCCTTGCGGAAAGAAAATAATTAAGTGCTCCCAGCCAAGGCTATCACGCGATGTCTAGGGTTGTCGATGCTTAAGCCTGCGCAGCGACGAGTTCCTGTGCTGAGAGCACCCCGTCGCCGTTGCCATCGATGCCGGAAAAGTATAAAAGAATAAACGCCACATCCCTGCATATCGAGGTAGAAAACCGCAGTCAGAAATCCACCAGCAACACCAGCCTACCCTGTCATCATCGATTCAAAACTCTGTATTTTCAAATATAACAGCGCTATTCCACTCCTTTTCAGCCTGTTGGTTTTCACCAGGCAACAATACCCAGGGCAACCCGTTTACTGGTTGCCTGTTTACTCAAAAGATGCCGCTCGGGTTAATATCTACAGAATTTTCAGAAGAGCCACCTTTAATAATTATTTATATATAGCGCGGTCGAGCAGATTCGAGGCTCCACTTCATAGTGTGAGCAGAGTCACTATAAATGGCGAATTGACCTTATAACATCGTTAACAGATCTAATAACTTCGTTATCGAACTCAGGTTGCTTGACAAGTGCGGCATTAACAACAGGCCAGTCACAACATCACCTAAATGGAGTTCTATGAGGTTTGTAATATAGATTTGGGCGACTGCGTCTATTTCCTGTACTAGCCTACCAGGATGCTGAATTG
>JASFJY010000511.1:0-3441 GCA_050119415.1 Chromatiales bacterium
CATGGGGGTGATCACTATGGCATGCCACATGCAGCATGTCGCCCTGCCGGTAGGCGTGACGGGCATTGACGAGGTGGCAGGCAGCTTCGACGTGGCCATTGCCGGGGGTCGCATCAATGCGCAGTGGCCATGAGCCGTCACCGTAGCGCTTGACGATCTGCGCCAGTATCTCGGTGTCCACGCGACCATAGAAATTCAGCGTCGGCGTGCAGGCCTCGTTCGGCGCGAAACTCACGCTCATTCCGGTGAGGAAGCTATGGCCAATTATTGGCACATAGGCCTGTGGGACGCCGCTGGTATCGGTATTCCAAACCGCCTTGGGATCTGCGTGAACGGCGCTTGATGCCAGCAGGATCATTAGGCTGCCAACTACAGTATATTTCATTACTCCCGTCCTCCTTTTCGAGCACGTTCTGGGTTTCGGCTGTGGCTGTCAGCGTCCCGATGCTCGTCATGCATCACCGGATTGGCGCGCAGGTCGGGATCAGTTTGCGACTTGGGGCTCATGGCCGGGGCGCATTTGACAAAGGTGGTGTAAATCAGGCACGCCGGCGTCAGTTGTGTTGTTGATTTCATAAGTGTGCTGGACGGTACTGCTACTGGTCGCCGGCTTTATTCGGTAGGCTTAGCGGAGTTGTCCTATTCGTCCTGTTTTCTTCCTTTCCTCATTTTGGTCGCTACGAACTGAAAAGTATTAAAAAGCCCGAATAAGGTCAATTCAGGAGAAATCATTAGTTAAAATATGGCTCGTCATCCTCCGGTGCCTGCATGTTTTTTAGGTCATTTGCGCAGAATAGGTCGTAGGTGTGGAAAATGACGCAGGTAGCGGTTTCAACGGCCCTGTCACACCGGCTTGAACGGCAGGCGTAAACAGGCCTCAAATCGCGCCCAAGGTCGTGTCCATTTGGCTCGCGCCTGATTCGGTTGTTCCATTGAGCTGTTCACGAAGACGGCCTTGAAGGCACGCAACGAGAAGGTCCAAGAGATTTTTCAGAAAGTCTATGATTTGCTGGCCGAGCTGTGAGTCGGCAACGAGGTTATTGCCCATGTCAACGTGCTCGCGCGCCTCGGACAGCAGACAGTGGCTCTCGCGCATGGTATCGAGCGATACGCCTTCACTGCGTTCGATCACCTGATTGGCGACCCCCAGAACGACCGAATCGGTGTCGCCGCTTAACGCGAGAAAGGGTTGCTGGTAGCCGGCTTTAAAGGCGTTCTGTATGGCCGTTTGAATGTAGTCGCCGGTTTCGTACTCCTGCTGATCGCACTCAACGATAAATGCCGCCATGTCGGGTTTGCCCGCGGCATTACGGCAAGCGAGAATGACAAGTTCCTGTCGCTCATGAGCCTGAGGATCTCCGGGGACACAGGGATCAGGGCGTCCTCGGCGGTCAGCGGATTGCAGTCTGTCGCTATCAGTGATATACCCCATCAGCGGGTGATCCGCGTCCAACTGGTCGCCGGCCATCAGGGCTTGACCAACCTTGCCCAACATTTTATGGGCCGCCTTCAGCGTTTCGATGCCGTAGCCCTCGGTATGCTGCAACAGCATGTTCGCGGCGCGTAGGATCGCGGCGCCGCTTGGGTCATCGAACACCAAGATGGGCTCCCTATACCCGGCGTCCAGCATCTTGGCGGTGGCTACCCTGGTCATGTCCGTTCCGTTCGGCACGGATACTTCCCGCAGATCTGCCCTGCCTTCCGAATCCATCGCAACAGCAAATATAATACTCATGGGATCATCTCCTGATGGGTGTGCAATCCGGCTGTCACGCAGGATGACATAGTAATCCCCATAGTGCCGGTCAGGTCGGATTTCTCGAACACGCCAGAGCAGTGAGGGCAGGCCGTATACATGAGCGTATCGATCACTTCGGTATGCTGTTCCTGCGTGAGTCCGCAATCCACAGTGAAACGGCCACTGCGACTGCCCTGATTCACCGGGACAACCCCGGAGCTGGCGCGTCGTTAGCCGCAAGCGTTTCACAAAACCATTTGTCCTGCGCTCTCATGGTTCGACACCCTATAAAGGTACTACCAAAATATAATGCCCATAGCCTAACACACCACTAACCAAACTGCCAAAGTCGAGTGCCGCATAGTGCCGGAGAGCGGATCAGGCCCCTCGTTGCTTATCACCTTGTAAGTGCTGTGCCACACGCGGACCGACGCCTTTTCCTTGCTCAGCTCCAGTACTACAGCCGAGTTTTCTGCCGGCTTAATGCAGCAGGGACGATTCTCCCGACTAAAGGGATCGATCATCAAGTTGGCTTAAGGCGTGCTTGCAATTCGCGGGCTTTGATATAGCATAAACATATATAATTTATGATACTACCAAGTAAAAAATAATGAGACCCAGCAAAACCACAATTGATGTCTGCATTGGCCTTGCCCTGTCCGCCGTGCTGGCCGGGTGTTCAGACTCGCCCGCCCCGGAAAGCGTGGCAGGCCCGGTCAATGACGCCACCCTCAACGCTTTGGTGAAGTCAGCTAGCAGTGGCAAGGCTGTAATGCTGGATCGGTTCGAGGGGCCGAACGGCCTGATCGGGGTTCTCATGGGCGCGGAAGCCGATGCCGATGTCGCGCGAGTGGTGGGCTGGGTTACGCAAGACGGCAAGCATCTGATGATCGGTCGACTGACTGATTCCTATGGACGTGATCTGACCGTACTGGCGGCCAGCCACTACAAAGCTATTGCGCCGACGCTGGCTTCCGGCCGGTCTCATCACATCCCGTCAGCCGCACAGGGTGAACGGGTCGTCCGGCCGGCACCACAAGCAGCACCCGCCCCGGTCAATGTCGAGCAGGCCGAGGTCATGCGCCAGGCGTTCTACGAAGATGTCGTCAACAACGTCGTGGGTCTGTCAGTGGGCTCCGGTCCGAAGCAACTGTATGTGTTCTTTGATCCGTACTGTGGCCACTGCCACCAATTCTACCGGAACATCGAGCGGGCCAGCGTACAAGCCAGCCACACCGTGCACTGGATTCCCGTGGGTTTCCAGCGTCCAGTCAGCCGCGAGCATGCTGCGAGTATGCTCGCTGAAGGCCCTTCTGCTCTGGCGAACATGAAGCTACTGGCGCCCCGTTATAACGCCGAGGCCACGCCCGAGCTACAAGCGGCAGTGGATGCCAACAAGGCACTGCTGGCCAAGACCGGGCGCGTCTCCACGCCCACGCTGGTTTACCGGACCGAAACGGGTGTGGAGGTCAATATCGGTGCCCCGCGCGGTGCGAGACTCAGCGAATTGCTGGATCTCATCAAGGGGTAGTTGAATAGCTGATAGAATCACCGCGGTCATCTTGCCCCAATCCACAGGCGTTGCCTCAACCTAGTGTACCCCGTCACAGATTCTGTAACATTCAGAGCCGCCCCAATACGCCAGATCAAGGCGTGGCTCGCAGGCAGGAGTGGCACATGGATGTGCCGTTTACGGACCGAAG
>JASFJY010000512.1:0-3434 GCA_050119415.1 Chromatiales bacterium
CGAACATGGCCGACAATCCCCTTCCCGCAGCGCGGGAAGGGGATTGGACACCTCAGAAAAGACCCGCGCTGGTTCGCTGCGCCTGAATAGCCCGACTGTTTCATCCAGGAACGCGATGATCGCGCCAATCCCGTCGTCCAGCTGTGGTATTGGCTGAATCATCAATAGCGGGCTATTACGTGCGCTTTACACTTTGATTCGCAGAAGCTCTCCGAGGGGTGGAGCGGATCAAGCGGTTTCTTGCTCAGATGTAGGTCGGGTTAGCGCAGCGTAACTTGACGTTCGAGAAGTTCGGCAACTTCCCTCTCCTTCATGGGCGGGCCAAGATATAAACCCTGGGCGCAGTCACACTGCTCGCGACGAAGAAAAGCCAACTGCTCGGCTGTTTCAACACCTTCAGCCACCACTCTTACGCCCAAACCCCGTGCCATGCGCAGGGTCGCGATGATCAGCTCACGATCATTCGGATCATCGATGATGTCACGTATAAAGACCCGGTCGACCTTCAAGGTATCAAAATGGTAGTTCCTCAGATAGCTGAGGGAGGAGTAACCCGTACCGAAATCGTCCATTGATATGTAGACGCCGAGCTCTCGCAATTGCGAAATCACTTCGGCCGCGCCCACCTCACCACCTAACAGTATGCCTTCTGTGATCTCCAGCTCCAGTTGTTCGCCCCTGATACCCGCTTTGTGCAGGGACTTTTCGAGGTTGGCCGCAAAGTGATACTGCCTGAACTGGCGCGGCGACACATTCAACGCGAGACGAAGATCATTCTCTCTCCCCCAGCCGCGCAGATGACCCAAGGCGGTATCGATGACCCATTCACCGATATCGATAATCATGCCGCTCTGTTCCGCCACATCAATAAACTCGCCGGCCGACACCTCACCCAACAGGGTATTTTGCCATCTCAACAATGCCTCGACACCAACGATACATTCGCTGGCGACCTCGACGATCGGTTGATACTCGAGATACAACTCTTTCCTGCCGAGCGCCAATCGCAGCTGCTCCTCCATCTGCAGACGTCGCGCCACATCCAGATTCATCGACTCGGTAAAATACTTATAGGCATTTCTTCCCATCGCCTTCGCGTGATACATGGCGGTGTCCGCATTGCGCAACAGAAGCAGGGGATCGTTGCCATCGTTTGGATAGATAGAGACACCGAGACTTGCCGTCAACATTACCTCTCTCCCCATAACCCGAAAGACCTCCTGAAAGGTCTGCACGATCTTTTCCGCCACGGGACGGATAGCCTCTGCATCGGGGATATCGTGAATCAGCACGATGAACTCGTCACCACCCAAGCGAGCAACGGTGTCAGAATTGCGCACCGCCAGTTTGAGGCGGGCCGCGGCTTGCTTTAAAACCTGATCGCCAACCTCATGTCCCAATGCGTCGTTGACCTTCTTGAAATCGTCCAGATCAAGAAACAGCAGGGCGGTCGAAGTGCCGCTTCGAGCAGCCACCCTGATATTCTGTTCCAGACGGTCCATCGCCAGGAAGCGGTTGGGTAAACCTGTCAGCGAATCGTAGTGGGCCTGATAGTGCAGCTGCTCCTGTTGCTGCTTTCGCTCGGTGATGTCGGTAATCAGGTTGACCGACCCCATAAACTCCTGTTCACTGCCAAAAATCGGCGATGCCGAAATCGAGGTCCACAACACTTCGCCATCACTGCGGCGAAACCTTCGCTCATCGCTCTTCAGGTTGCCCCTGCGTATCTCTGCGTCCCACTCCTCGTACGCGCCCTCATCCTCCGCGAACAGGAAGTCGCCCATCGTCGCGCCGACTATATCCGCCGTCTCATAACCCAACATGTCGACCAAACGAGCATTGACGAAGGTCGTGACACCCTCGGCATCGACCATCCAGATACCCTCACTCGCTGCATCCACGATGCAACGGTAGCGTTCTTCACTGCTGCGCAAGGCCTCCTCGGCCAGTTTGCGGTCGGTGATATCGTGTCCGATACCAAGCACGCTGACCACGCTGCCCGTCTCGTCCCTCTCCGGAATGTGCAAAACATCGAAGTAGCGCTTACCCTTGACGGTGGACCATTGCGTCTCCAACGCATTCGCCACTCCCTCATCGAAAGTCCGCCTGACCATTTTCGCCAAGAGAACATTTTCCGATGCAATACCAGGCCCGTTGTCAAACAAATTGATGCCTATCGCATCTTCCGCGGTAAAACCAAAATTCTTCTCTGACGCCTGATTCACATAAAGGACGCGTCCGTCTCTGTCGAAGCGAGCGATGCAGTCCGGCAGGTTGTCGATCAGCGTATGCAAACGTCTTTCGGCCTCTCTGAGTTTATGCTCGCTCTCCAGGTGAGTTCGAAAACTCAGCATACTGGTCAACCCATCAGCCAAGCGCAATCCGACCTCTTTAAACAGTCTCTCCTCTTTATCACTCCAGCTTCGTACCGAGGTGCATTGATGGATGCCAAACCCCCACGGCAGACCGATTTTCGGGTAGATAGCCATCGCCATCATGGACTTCAGCTCGAAAGGCTTGACCAATTCAGACGGAATAGGGTGGGCAGCCCCCGGACCCAATTGCACAGGGCCTTCATGCTTCAGCAAGAGGCACAGTTTCTCCACAACCCCCGGGGTCATCTCCATCTCCAGCCCCAGATCCAACACCTTGGGATAGGTCGGCAGGGTCCGCTCCATCGGCACCTTCCAAGTCGGCGCATCGGGATCGCAGGGGTACATCAGGTAGGCCCGGTCACAGTGGAGAGTCTCCAGTAGCGCATTGAGCACGTCGATCATCATCTGATCCAGGTCAGCCGCCCCCTGGATTGCCCGGTTGATCTTGTCCATGCTCTCGAAAAAGTAGAGATTCTCCTGACGTTCAGCCTCGGCACGTTCTCGTTCCAGGCGTGCGCGCAGCACACTGATACCGAAGGCAAGATCACCGGCCAATCTCTCCAGCAACCGGCACTCTTGCAAGGTGAACACATCGGCCAGATCGGCGTAGATATTGAGAATGCCAAAGGTCTTTCCCAGGGTATCCTTAAGAGGCAGTGCGATCGTGGAACGGTATCCTCGGGAGAGCACATGCTCACGCCAGGGCGCCGCGCGTGGATCCGTGCTGAAATCCTGAATGGTGTCGGTAACACCCTTACGCATGGCGACCCCCGAAGGAGCACTGCCCCATTCACGCTCATCCGCCCAAGGTATGCCGGCCTTTGCCAGGTAGCCGTTCTCCTCCCCCGCCCAGGCAACCGCTCTGATGCAGTCCTGCCCATCTCCTCCGGGGTAACCCACCCAGACCATCCGATATCCCGCCACTTCATAGATAATCCGGCAGATGTCATCGAGCAACGCCTGCTCATCCTGCGCCCGCATCAACGCCTGATTACAATCGCTCAGCGCTTGAAGTTCACGGTTTAGGTGCTTGAGTGAGGTTGCGCTGTCGCAGTTGTC
>JASFJY010000513.1:0-3430 GCA_050119415.1 Chromatiales bacterium
GAACACTATCATGGGCCGGAGCAATCCCGGCAAGGACAGCGGCCCGACGCAGAGCATGGGAGGCTGATCATGACTGCCGAGGAACTGCTCGCCAAGGCGTTCGGGGCCGACTGGGCCAACCTGACCCAATCCACAGGCGATCCCAACGACCCTGGCACCATCATCGGTGCGCTGCTCATGGTGTTCAATGTGGCCATACTGACCGGGACGGCCCTGATCGTGCTGTGGACGCTGTTGGTGGGAACCATGGAAACCGCCCACCACGGCGAAACGCTCGGCAAGCGCTACTCGACGCTGTGGGCTCCGATTCGCTCCGTGTTGGGTATCGCCTTGGTGACACCTGCGGTAGGCGGGTTCTCCATGTTGCAGATCGCCATGTTGATGGTCATTTCCGTATCCGTGGGCGTGGCCAACAAAATGTGGACAGCTGGCATCGAGTTCATCGCGGATCGCGGCGGCTTGGTGCCCCCTGTCGTTGAAGTCGACAAATCCCTGCCGGGCCACATCCTCTCCGTGCTCACCTGCGCGGAGTACATGAAAAAAGAGGACGGAAACACGCTGAATCTGAATGTGAGCACCAGTTCGACGGAGGAGGTGTACATCACCACGCACTCTTACTCAATGCGCGGTAGCAACGCCTACAGCACACCCACGGGGCGCAACGTCTGCGGCTCGGTCAAGCTGACCTGCCCGCAAGCCGGAGCCGGGGCCAGCGCCACGGAACGCGCCGGCCAGCTCGCATGCGAAGCCCACGCCCAAGGCCTGTCCGCCATGATCACCAGACTCCAGCCAATCGCGCAGCAACTGGTTGACGATAGACAGGTAACGGACAACGCCATCGGTCAGTCCGTCCTGGACTACAACGAAAAACTGGAAATCGGGATGGACAGTGCCTTCGATGAGCTGACCAACAACCGCGACCAGTACACTGATGACTTCATTGATCGAGCAACCAATCAGGGCTTCCTGATGGCCGGATCCTGGTACTTCACCTTGTCACAGATGAACAAGGAAATCAGTAAGGCCGTGCGGGTGAATATCGAACGCTCCGGCATTAAGACAGATCGAGTGCCGAACTTCGAGGAAGGCTTGCAGCCGGTTCTGGTAAAGGCGGATGCCTACATCAAGAGCGAACACAATCCCGACCTCGTGGCGGGTACCGCAGCGGAAAAAACAGACCGCGAAGTCGCCCAGTTGGGCAATGAAATCTGGAACCCGATAAGAAACCTGCATACCTATCTTTACAGCCTGAACGCTACCGACGATCCGATTGCCCAACTGCAAGGCTACGGGGATGCGATACTCACCGCGAACGGCGTGGTGATCAGCTTATACGTTAGCGCCAAGACCCTTTCCAAGTCCGCAGAGAAAGTGGCCGATAGTATGAGTTGGGTGCCGTTTATCGGCCAGGTAACCAGCGGTGGCGCCGGCGTGATGAGCGGTGCGTTGGAGGGCATAACGCCCCTCATCTTGGCGGCTATCTTCTCCCTGTTTGTTCTAGGCGGCTTGCTGGCCTACTACATCCCGGCCATCCCATTCATCATGTGGACAATGGGGATAGTGGGCTGGATGGTCATGATTTTCGAGAGCCTGATTGCATCCAGCCTTTGGGGCGCAGCGCACGCGCACCCGGAGGGCGAGGGTCTGACCGGCCAGAGCGCCAAGCAGGGCTACCTGCTGTTTCTCAACGTATTGGTACGCCCAATGCTGCTGGTATTCGGCCTGTTCGCGGGGATGCTGGTGATGATGGGCGCGTCCTACATCACCATCCAGGGATTCTCCACCTTCTCAGGCGCCCTACAGGCGGAAAACTTCACCATAATCGGCGTGTACGAGTTCATCTTCCTCAGCGCCATCATCACCGGCCTACTGATCACCGTGATTCACAAAAGTCACGCAATGATCTACACGACAGCCGACAACGTGATGCACTGGATCGGCGCGGGCGGCCCGAGCCACGGCGAAGCCGAAGGTGAAAGTAGGACTTCCGGTGCCTTTGCGGCTGCCAATCAGGGTGTAGCGGGATTTAACAAAACGGCAGTGGAAGAATCAAAGGAAGGTAATAAAAAACCCGGCTCTGCTGGTGAAGGCGGTGCCGGTGATGAGGGTAGCTCATCAGGAGGCGGCACTACAAAGAACAAAGCCGCCGAAAAGGATCTGCAGTCTGCGGACGTTAGTGGCGCCCAAGGCGCCGGCCCTGCTGGTGAAGGCGGTACCAGCGATTCCAGTTTCTCCTCTGGAAGCGACAGTAGCAACAAAAAAGCCGCCGAAAGGGATTTCCAGGCAGGGGATCAATCCCCATGAAGGAATAAAGAGGGGCATGCGCCCCTCTTATCATTAGGATTACCGAGCAAACCAGGTGGGACAGTGTAGGAGCCCAGTCCCCTGGGCGATAGGGATATGTAGGAGCCCAGTCCCCTGGGCGATAGGGAATGGAAAGAACTTATCGCCCGCGGGAGCGGGCTCCTACATATCGCGCCAAGCGCTACCTCAAATCAATGGGTTTGAGTCACTGCAATCCCACTAAATTCCCTCACCCTCAGGGAAAGTATCGGAGTGAGAGGATTTGATAAGCTAGCGCCTTGGTTTTCTGATCTCCTCATCCTGCTCTTCTCCCTGGGGGGGAGAGGGACAGGATGATGGGAGGATAGCGGCAGTGAGCTTAGCGAACACTTCAACGCTCAATTCACAATCACAAGGTTGCTGATCCAGTCGCTGAACGTTGCGGATAATCAGGTAGTAATTTTGTTTGCGCAACAAGGGAGGATTTGGCGGATTTGGCATTGGCGCGCTCCATTTGGTCGCGACGCCGGGTTCTCTCGGCAAAGACTTGCAACTTACGTTCGGCACGCTCGATGAGCGTATCCGGGCAGGCGTCTTCCAGCAACATACGCATGCCATTGGTCACGGCCAGCGCTACAACATACTTCTCGCCCGCGCGGAACACGGAAAGGGTTTTGCCGCAACAATCAATCTGGCCGTAGGCCATCAGGTCGTCCCCATAACAATCGCGTAAATACTCACACGGCTGGATCATCACCTGCGACCGATGATGCAAACTGGCGTTTTGTTCGGTGACAGTCATCATAACTCAAGCTCCCTTAAATGGTAGTACCCTATTAACAGATTCCTCGTTAATTGGGAACACCTTTTCATTCCTTAACATTACCCCTTACATGACACCATCCGACAATCAGACCGCACCCCGAAGCCTTCATGTGCCGCGCCTCATGCGCCGGATCATGCTGACTATCCCTATCTACCTACTGGGCTTTCCTTCCCCTGCGTCATGGGAACCATTGTGATCAGGATGCCCCTAAAGGTCATTAGGAAAAGCTCCCAAAAGCCTTTGGGAGAAACTCCCAAATATCAGTTTAACCGCTTCATAATAGTCACAAGGCGGGACGGGCTTCGCAATGAGCATTTGTAT
>JASFJY010000514.1:0-3430 GCA_050119415.1 Chromatiales bacterium
TTTGGACTCGGATTCGGACTCGGATTCGGACTCGGATACGGACTCGGATACGGACTCGGATACGGACTCGGATACGGACTCGGATTCGGACTCGGACTCGGACCCAGATTCAGATACGAATACGGATACCGAGCCGGACAGCGATAGCGATAGTGATACAGACGGCGATGCGGATACAGACACAGATACAGATACAGATACAGACACGGATCCCGATCATTCCGAGTCCGGTTTGATCTTCAGTCATCGTCGCGGCCTATATACGGATGTGTTTGATCTAACCATCTCTCATCCGACTGCGGTGCAGGTGATTTATACGATGGATGCCAGCAACCCAATGCATTCGCCCACAGCGTTGACCGCTGCGCTGCCGCTGACTATCACGATAGATCCAGCGGATACCACCAATCGATATATGGCGCCTGGGGTTGTTATCCGCGCCATGCCGGTTGATGACTCACCTGCAGCCAACAAGATCAGCACGCACACCTACATTTTTCCTGAACGCGTTGTGGAGCTGTCGCCGGACGGCGTATGGCCCGGTGGTGATTGGCCGCTACCCGGTACGTCTTCGTCGGCCAATAACGGCCAATGGATCGACTACGGTATGGATCCGGAGGTGACGGATGATCCAGCGTACAGTGGTGTTATCAATGACGCCATGGTCGACATTCCAAGTGTTTCCTTGGTTACTGATTTGGATTATCTCTTCGACACGGAATACGGCATTTTCGTCAATGCGCTGATGACCAGTGAAGATATTGATCCGCTTGGTGGTGAGCATGCATGGGAAAGGGCTGGATCGGTAGAAATAATTCACCCGGGTGAGGCGTATCCCTTGCAAGCAAACGCGGGTATTCGCATTCGCGGCGGGTACAGTCGCAGAGACGAAAACCCCAAGCATGCGTTTAAATGCTACTTCAGAGACATGTACGGGGTTGACAAGGTGCATCACCCGATTTTTGGCGACGAAGGGGCTGCGGAGTTTGATAGGATTGATTTTCGCACCAGCAATAACTATTCGTGGAACTTCCTGGACGGACAAATCTCCACGATGAACCGCGATGTGTTTTCGCGGGATATGCAGCGGGAACTGGCACGGCCGTACACTCGGAGCCGTTACTATCATTTGTACTTGGACGGTGTCTATTGGGGATTATTCCAGTCGCAGGAACGAGTTGATGCCGATTTTGCTAAAAGTTATTTGGGAGGCGACAAAGCAGACTTTGACGTTATAAAGTCCAATAAAATTGATGAAAACGATATTCAAATTGAGGTTGCGGACGGCACCATCGACGCTTGGCAGGCGTTATGGGAGGCTTGTCAGGTCGGATTCGCGGATGATGCCTCCTATTATGCATTGGAGGGGAAAGATGCAAGCGGGGTACGGGATCTGTCCATGAAGGCGCACGTGGATATAGACAACCTTATCGACTACATGCTCATTATATTCTACACCGGCAACTTCGATGCGCCGGTAACTAAGTTCCATGATAACCTGCTGCCCAACAACTTCTTTGCAGTGAGCAACAGAAGTAGTACTGCGCAAGGGTTTGTCTTTTTCGCTCACGACAACGAGCACACCTTACGCGTGGTACCCGATTGGATCACTGATGGGGTAGACGAAGACCGCGTGAACATTACAAATGGCTCCATGCCGATGACGGTGTCCGACGTATATCATTTTCATCCCCAGTGGCTACATGAAAAACTCACCGAAAATGCGAACTATCGCGTGCGTTTTGGCGTTCGAGCGAAGGCCTTGTTAGAAAGCGGTGTCATGACATCCAGCGCGGCGACTGCGTTGTTCAATGCGCGTGCGAGCGAAATTGAATTGGCTATTGTGGCTGAATCCGCTCGCTGGGGAGATGCGCAAACTTCGTCAATTGAGGGACCACGCACCAAGAATGATGACTGGACGCCTACACTGAATGTGATTCGTACTGAGTTTTTCCCCGCACGCAGCGCTATCGTCATCGAGCAACTTCGCGAGGCCGGGTTGTATCCAGATTGATTTTTCTGTTCGTCTCAGAGCCTACAGTCGTGAACAGCTTACTTGAAAACGAGGAGGAGTACTTATATTGACATTGTTCTTTGCCGGGAATTTCACCCGGCCAGATGCTGCGGCCTTAGAACAGCGTTGTCAGGCCCTGTGTCCGAGCTTGGCCCTTAGAGTAGGTGACCACATGCACTGCATTACCACGGTTGTCTAACAAGCTGATCTTCCCCCCCTTGTTGGATAGTTGTGCGCCAGTAGGGTCAAGGGCTACTCGCAAGGTTGCTCCCGGTTCAATACTCATACCTGTGAGTTGTTGGCATTTCCTGTTTCGATCCACAATACACCAATCGTCGAGCGTTTGAGCAGTCGAACCTATATTGATCAGTGTAACCGTTTCGTTGCCTGGATCATGACCCTTGGGGTTGATCAGTGCCGCTACAATACGAATAAGCCCTGCTTTGATAGGAGATTCATCTGTACCTCCAGCGCCCCCTCCTTCTGCAGCACCTAGAAAGACAGGATAAAAGGTGCGGATATGGCGGTTATTCAAACTGCGGTAGACTTTGAGACTATAGCGGGCTCCATTAATGACAGCTTCCTTGGGTGCCCGGGCACCTACGTGAGCGCGAACAGCGCCCAGGGCGAGTAATCCCTCGATGCTGCAGCCCACAAAAAAGCCACCGATTTTTTTCGTCAGCGGGCGTATTTTGGCGCGGTCATAGTCCGGAGCGTGCCATTTATAGGAGATTGTGACCGACTCTGGAAACTGCGCCTGTCCAGCCGATTGTTTCGATCCCAAATATACGATCCTGTCATCTTTCAACCCTGGAAATTCCACTTCAGGACTGTCTGTCAAGTCTGCAAATCCGTCATCGAGATAGTATTTGTACCAGAAGTGGTAGCCTTGAGCTCGCGGGCCTTCCTGCTCACCGACCACCACATGTTCAAATCCTGTGAGAGCCGGATCGCCACCCATGGAAAAGTGACGAAACCACATCTCCATGATGGTGTTGTACCAACGTTCACGGGTTAGACTGGTGCCAGTTGCCTGTGCGATATACTCACGCGCAACTTGCATCGGCGCAGTATCGACAATAGCATGTATGAGATCGTGTATCTCTTCCCGCTCAAGTGGAGTTTCATTCTCTTCATCCCGCTCAGGGAGAGCATAATTGTCAAACAACTCCCGACATAGCTGATAGGTGCGGCGCTTCGTTTCGGGTATCTCAACCTCTGGAAGTACGCGTAGATCTGGCTCATCGGCTCTAAGGTTGCTGTTTACTTTGACAAAACCATTGGCATGATCGACTGTTTCGGTATCCAATATGGCTTGAATGCCGGACTCGGATTGATCCGCGTCCCAGATATGCTGGTAAATATCAGTCATACCAATCTCTCCCTGTAGTGTGATAATACAGCGCTGATGCCCTA
>JASFJY010000515.1:0-3430 GCA_050119415.1 Chromatiales bacterium
TATCGCCTGTGCCGTGCACCTCTCCGACGAGGGTGGGGATGAGATGTTGCAGTTGAAAGTGAACTGACAGAAGAATCTACGGATTCTGACATCTATCGTTATGCCCCTATCTATGATAGGGGCTTTTTGTTGCCGCTTCAGATATTGAGGTTTTTGTCGATAATGAAAAATATTGACCCCGAGTCAGCCTCAACCCGCCGGTTATTCGACGCGAAACAGAATCGAATTTGCCATGAGTTATTGTTTCACCGACCTGGTCGACATTGCATCATTCCGCAGTATGTTGCAGTCCTTTTACGAGGGGACAGGCATCATGCACGGGCTGGTCGATGCCGAGAACAATGTCATCAGCGCGATTGGCTGGCAGGAGGCCTGCACCGATTTCCATCGCGCCTGTCCCATCAGCAAGCAGCAGTGTGAGGAGAGTAACCGCTGTCTCGCCGAGGAGGCCGGCACCCGAACCAGTGGCTTTGTCGGTGGCTTGTGTCTCAACGGCCTCATGGATTATGCCAGCCCCATCGTCATCGAAGGCAAGCAGATGGCCACCCTCTACTTCGGCCAGATCCTCCACGAACCACCGGATATGGCGTTTTTCCGCCGCCAGGCCCGGGAGTGCGGTTTTGACGAGGAGGCCTACCTGGAGGCGATCCGCAAGTTGCCCGTCATACCACGCGAACGGATCGGGCCGATCATGGCGTTTTTTTCGCAGCTGGCGCAGATGCTGGCAAGCAGTGGCCTCGATCGTATGCGTGAGCGTGAAGCGGAGCAACGGTTGGAAGCGCTCAACCAGGAGCTGACTCGGCGCGTCGAGGCGCGCACCCAGGAGCTTGCGGCAAAGAACCGCCAGTTGGCCGCAGATGTCGCCTTACGCCGGGAAACCGAAGCGAGGCTACGGGAGAAGCAAACCCAACTGCAGGCGATCCTGGACTCCTCGCCCATCGGAATTGGCTGGTCGAATCACGGCAAAATGGAGTATATCAACAAGAGATTTAGCGAGTTGTTCGGCTATAAGCTGGAAGAACTCGGCAGCATTGAACAGATCAACAGGCTCGCTTTCCCGGATGAGACGCTGCGCAAAGAGGTCATCGCGCCCTGGAGCCGCAAGGTGGCAGCGGCCATAGCCGCCGGTAAGGCCACACCGGTCCTCGAGGCCCCTGTCGTCTGCAAGGACGGCAGCATTCGCTACGGCATGATCAACGTCTCCTGGATCGGCCATCGTCGCCTGATCAACTTCAGCGATATTACCGACCGCTGGCAGGCCGAGCGGCATAACCAGGCGCGCAATAAGGTCTCGGAGATGATCGCTACGGGCGCGCCACTAAGGGAAACCCTCAAGAGCCTTATCCTCAGCCTGGAGCAGGAAGATCCAGGTAAGCTTGGCTCCATTCTTCTGCTCGACAGCGATGGCTGGCACTTACGCAGCTGCGCGGCGCCCAGTCTGCCCGAGTTCTTTGTTCAGGCTATCGATGGCATCGAGATCGGTGACACTACCGGGGCCTGCGGGACCAGCGCTTTCATCCGGCAACGGGTGGTGATCGCCGACATCCAGAGCCATCCTTACTGGGAGCATTTTCGTGGTCTGGCGGCGAGAGCCGGATTGGCTGCCTGTTGCTCAGAACCGATGTTTTCCTCTAAAGGGCGTCTGCTCGGCACTTTTACCCTCTATAGCCGGCAGCCAGGTGAGCCTTCAGAGCAAGAGTTCTACCTGATCGAGCAGGCCGCCAATCTTGCCAGTATCGCCATCGAACAGAGTCAGGCGTTGGAAGAGCTTGAGCTGCGCGCACACACGGACAGTCTGACCGGCCTGGCCAATCGGGGCCACTTCATGGAGCTAGCCGAAGTCGAAATGGCGCGGGCAAAACGCTACGAGACCAACTATGCCGTGTTGTTACTTGATATCGACCATTTCAAGGCGATCAATGACAAGTACGGTCACAAGGCGGGCGATGTGGTTCTGCAAGAACTGGCGAGTATCATGCAAAGAACCTTAAGAGAGGTCGACATCATCGGACGCATAGGCGGCGAGGAATTCGCCATACTGTTGCCGCATACCGACATGGCGATGGCTCCGGAGGTGGCGGAGCGATTGCGACAGGCGGTAGCCGAAGCCGAGATACCGACGGGTTTCCACATATCGCTGCACATTACCGTGTCGATCGGCATCGCTGCGCCTGTAGACAGATACTGCCAGATCGATGATATTCTGCGCGAGGCGGATGCCGCCCTCTATGCAGCCAAGCACAACGGACGCAACCGGATCTGTATTGCCGATGCGGCATGAGTCTAGCCCGAATGTTTCATACGGGAACGCGATGATCGCGGCGGGATCGCTGTTCAGCTGCGGATTTGCGATTGAATCAATAGCAAGCTATTGATGATTGAGCAAATACCGCAGCTGGACGGCGAAACCGGTGCGAGGGTGCGTTCAGCGTAGGTCGGTTACACTTTGTACTTTGTTAATATTCCAGAAATAACAAGTAAAATCGTAAGTTAGTTTATTATATTAGCGACCGGGTGAAATACTCGGGCAAGCCGCCTGCCTGATCTTCGCCGATGACAGGGTGATGCAGACCCGGCTGCGACAGTAGAGAAAATGATCATTAATGCCGTGAGCAAACACACGACGGCTGAGTGTATGAATACCTATGGCCTGGTTAGTAAGTAGATCATTGAATCGATTATTTGTTAACACAACTATTCGACGCAATTGTTGTTCGCTGGAGGATTTCCCTCGGTCCATCCAGGGCTACAGGTCATAAATGCTTTTTTGCATATGACTCTTGAACTATTAGGTTCCAGCCGCCAGCAATTAACAAATTTAGTTAAATCAATAGCGGCTCCTTGATGAACTTTCACGGGTTCTGATACATCATTTGGCATGGACTCAGTAAATGATCCGTGTTCATATGAGCAGTTCCAGCGTCCGCTGACAGTATCAATCTCACATACCCGCTTATAATTTCTCCCAGGATAATAATATTCGCGCTGTATTTTTCCTTCTTTCATGATATCACGTTGCTGATAGGTATCTGGCTGATCAAACTTCTCAGCATCTGATGCAAAAGCGGAAGAAATTATACTATTGCTGACTGTGGTTTTGGTAAGCGGGAACTGAAACCAATGGCTGTAATCACCATACTTTACTAAGATATCTCCTTTGCTAAACACTTGTAACTCCATATCAATAGTACCAAATTCACTTATTATTGGCACTGTATTGATGAGTAGAGGGGGTTGGCCAAAATATTTTTTAAACAACTTATTATTGGTAATTCCAGCTTCTGTTTGTGGAATGTTTAGCAATGCATTTCGAATATCCATGCCTGCATTTATTAAAGCTGGTAGCACTACAAGTACACCAGTTAGACCAGCTATCAAGTTCCGTATTTTTTTAAAGCTACTCACCGTGATGTTGATTCTAGGTTCATTG
>JASFJY010000516.1:0-3430 GCA_050119415.1 Chromatiales bacterium
GCGAGGAGTGATGCGCTTGGGGGAGCATGGAAGATTAGCGCATCTTGCAGGAAGGATGGTGCACCAGCGGTATACTCGTTAGGTTTCACTATGTTTTCTAAAATACCCTAACTTATTGTTTCTGCTGGCTTATGGATATCACGTAAGTATCGCTATATATCATTAACTTACTGTTTTATCTGGAAATTTGTAATCAGCTGGTCAGGGGGTTCGAATCCTCTCGCCGGCTCCAATGAAATCAAGGGGTTACTGGTAATTGGCCACTAACATTTTGCTCCTTCCGCTTTTTAGCTTATTTCCCTTTCTTTGAGCCTATCGAGACAACCTTGTTATCTTGCCCGAATGTTTCATTCGGGCAAGACACATAGGATCGATCAGTAGTGGAGCGCGACCCATGCATCAGGTTGCGCTGTGCGTCCTCTCGCATGGCCTCGATGTCTGTGCTGTATTTCTTCTTTTGACGGACGGTATGGATGCCGCTCCTATACTGCTGCCAACAGTAGGGATAGAAATGGCAGGAGCGTTCAAAAACCTGATGGTAGTTGTCAAGAATTACTGGGTTGGGTAAGTCACTACATCCTCTGCAACAAGTTGAGTGCCTTCATAAACCTTGAGGGTCAAGAGGTAACGATCACCTGGATTGATACTGAGACAGAGACGGGACAACGTTTTGCTTTGGCCTTGAGTCAATTCGACTGAATTGGATTGTCGGCTCGTACTGGCATTGCCATTGGAATCTGATTTGATTGAGGACAACTCGTAACGGAGTTTGGCGTTATGGCCGGCGCTGACACGCGGCAGGATGATGAGTGACCCGGAATCATAGAACTGTTCGATCCAGGCTCTATGCTGACCATTTGTTGCGCCGGCCGCAGCGATCATACAAGGCATTAACATACCTAACAGTAAATAGCGCATTGTTTTTCCACTGAAAGCATGAGATAGGCGTCAGCCGGCGCCTATCTCGAATGCTCAAGTCAGATAAGAAGCGGATTTAGTATTGGTACACCGAGGCCACGTTGCCACCGCCAACGGCCTGCACGATGCTAGCTGCATGATCAACGCCATATTGCGTGATGTCGGCATAGTTCTGGTTGTCAAAGGCGCCATTGCCATTTTGCATGATCTCGGCGTAGTTGCCAGTGCCCTCCTGCATGATGTAGGCATTGTTGTAATCCCCGAATTGGCCGATGCCGGCATAGTTTTCTTCACCTATCTGAACGATGTTTGCCGTACTTTCAAATGCATCATCCTGAACTATTTCTGCTGTATTCAGAATGCCATCCTGGTAGACAGAGGCCGATGAATAGTCGCTGTTATTGCTCTGGTCCATATAGGCAATGTTATCAGCGCCAAGCTGGGTAATAGTGGCGTTTGTATAAAAGGAGACGTTATTATTGATTTCAGCAGATTGGTTATAGCCAGTCTGACTAATACTTGCGACAGAATTGTTCGTATAGATCTGATTGATTGTAGCGTCACTAGCAACAGCATTTACTTGGCTGATAGTGCTCGAAGTGCTGCTGGTAGTAATCTGATTGATGGTGGCTGACGAGTTATCGCTGGTATTCACCTGTTCGATAGAGGCGTCGTGCAGAGAACCTTCCTGATTGATAGTTGCTACCGCGTCCCAGGAGTCGTTCTGTATGATGCTTGCATTATTGTATTCACCCTGTGTATCGATTGTCGCTGTCATGGTGACAATGCTGTTTTCCTGATCGACATAGGCCGTGTTATACGAGCCTTCTTGACTCACGTTGGCGACGTGTTCGGCGAATAGGTTTCCGCTTGAACCCAGAGTCAGCATAATAGCTGTTAACAATACGCTATATTTTTTCATGATACTCTCCTTGTTTGTGTTTACATGAATGGATGTCTATTCGATCGCTGTACTAGTCATGCTGGTAGACAGTGGCCGAATTGTTATCGCCGTATTGAGTGACGATAATTGTTAAACCTACGCCGATTTGAGAGATATCGGTATGGTTGTTGTTTCCGATTTGGTCGACATAGGCATAGTTATTGCCGCCATCCTGATACATCTGGGCTAAGTTGTGGTTTCCAGACTGGTTCAGATAGAGCTGGTTGTGCTCGCCGATCTGTATCAGCGTTGCCGCATTATTGGTTTCATGCTGTTGAACCCAAGCTTGATTAGCAAGTCCAGTCTGTTCAAGCAAAAGGTAATTGCTTGTGCCGCTCTGCGCAATATTTGCATACTGATGATGCCCTCCTTGTGTCAGTTCAGCATAATGTTGGTACCCAGTTTGTTCCAATATAATGTCTTTACCGTTGTCAGCAAGTTCGGGGCCGATATCCAGTTCCGGAAAAGGATCTGCCAGGAGAAGTTTGCTGAAGAAGGTTCCTATAAAAATGCTTATTAGAATGAGGTGTTTAAATCTACACTGGGAGATGAAATTCACTTTGTTGCTTCCATGCAGCGACATATTATTTGATATCATTAGTGTCCAGAAAAACGGGATCATTCATCGTTAACTGGCTGTATATATATAGCAATGCCATGCTTACCTGTCAGCGCCTTAACTCAGCCATCCGCCAGTATCCCGCTCTAACCCAGATTTCTGGGTTGGTGTGAACAATCGGCGTTACAGGCAAACTCATTTTTTTACTTAGTCACTGATCCACGCTGCTCGGCGATACCGGTGCGAGGGCGCGTTCTGCGCACCTCGATTACACTTTGTACTTTGGTAATATTCCAGAAATAGCAAGCACCTTAAGCTAGTTTGTTTTCCACGCGATCGGGTGAAGCATTGGGGCTGGCACTCGACCGGGGTGCGTTCAAAATATGAACGAGATCAATTACAGTAACCGTTTGAATCTATACGAGTAGAATGCCGGATACTGGTGATATAACTACATGATAGACGTAAAGAATTACCTAATGCATCGGTCAAGTTACGTAGGTTTATTCTGAAAATGCATCAGTAAATAGTATGAAGTTTTGCCATTAAACCGGCAGACAAGTATGTCGTGTTCAGCCACAGTGCGCCGGCCAACAGCAAGGCAGTAAAAGCCGCTGTAGCACTGCGCCGCAAGTTTTGCTAACGCAGTCTTTTGGCTGGCAAACTGCGGCCTGTCTTTTTCAAGTTCAATCAGTTAAGGGCTTTACGCCTTCCCTTGCGCGATGTGATGGCCCTTTGCAAGGGAATCCCCCCATTAACAGCCACCTTCAATTGTTTATAGTCACCTTTGTTATGGGGGATTTATAAGATAAAGATTACCTCCGACAAGGCTGGGGGTATGTTCCTGGTTTTCAGGAATACTTTGATCACGTATCTCTTCAATCCCACTATACTGTGTCAGTTGGTGTGGATTCTCATTAAGATACCGTTGAATGACCGGTGACTTAAAGTCATTTGGGTCCGCCAGTTGCCATATTTTGTCCTTGACGCCTTGCACGATGAGATGGATG
>JASFJY010000517.1:0-3427 GCA_050119415.1 Chromatiales bacterium
CAGATCCATCCGCCTCCTGCTCATGGTGGGCCACCTCAATCCCGGCGACATGGATCTGCTGCGCCGAATCTCCATCATCGACGACAGCGGCGAACCACGCATCCGCATGGCCCACTTGGCGATTATCGGCAGCCATCGGGTGAACGGGGTTTCCGCACTTCACAGCGAACTGCTGCGCACGGTGACCTTCAAGGACTTTGACCGCTTCTACCCCAACAAGATCACCAACGTCACCAACGGCATTACCCCGCGTCGCTGGCTCTACCAGGCAAACCCCAGGCTCTCCGGCCTGCTCTGCGAAGCCATCGGCCCAGAGTGGGTCCGCGACCTCAAACAGATCAAGGCACTGGAAGCCCTGGCTGAGGATAGCCAGTTCCGCGCCCGCTTCGCCGCCGTCAAACAGGAGAACAAGATTCAACTTACCGAGAAGGTCCGTTACTACCTGAACCAGGAGATCGACCCGAACACCCTCTTTGACGTACAGGTCAAGCGCATTCATGAATACAAGCGCCAACTACTCAATGTGCTGCGCGCCATCGCCCTCTACAACCGCTTGACCGAGAAGACCTGCAAGGAGGATATCGTACCTCGCACACTGCTCTTCGGCGGCAAGGCCGCGCCCGGCTACACCATGGCCAAGCTGATCATCCGCCTGATCAACGACGTGGCCGACATCATCGACAACGACCCGGGCGTCAGCGACCGCCTGAAAATCCTCTTCATCCCCAACTACGATGTCACCACTGCATCGGACATCATCCCTGCCGCGGAACTCTCCCAGCAGATCTCCACCGCCGGCATGGAGGCCTCCGGTACCGGCAACATGAAGCTGGCACTGAACGGCGCACTGACCATGGGTACCATGGACGGCGCCAACGTTGAAATCCGTGAACATGTGGGGGTAGAGAATATCTTTATCTTCGGCAACAGCACCGAAGATGTGCGCCGGCTAGACGCCCAAGGCTACAATCCTCGCAGCTACTATGAGTCGAACGCCTGCTTGAAACGGGTTGTCGACATGATCGCTAACGGCTACTTCTCACCGGAGGAGCCACAACGCTACCGGGTCATCACCGACAACCTGCTGAACTCTGACCATTTCAAGGTAATGGCCGATTTCCAGTCCTATCTTGATATCAGCGACCGGGCGGACAGCCTCTACCAAAACCCTGACGAGTGGAACCGCATGGCCATTCTCAATACGGCCCGCATGAGTTATTTCTCCAGCGACCGTACCATTGAGGAGTATGCGAAAAAGATCTGGCAAGTGGAGCCTATCCCAAGCTCATATTAGGTGTGCGAATGAGCGGCCCAATGAATGTCGGATTACGCCGCGCTAATCCGACCTACGGCTGGAGATAGCGGTTTAATCGGCCGTTGCGCCGTCGTCGAACCAGATGGAGTCTTTCACCTCCATCCCCCGGCTCCGTAAGCAAAAGCAAAAAAAAGCCCACCCACGGTGAGCTTGATGTGCTGATGGCTGGGGATGGAGGATTCGAACCTCCACATACGGAGTCAGAGTCCGCTGTCCTGCCGTTAGACGAATCCCCAGTTGCAGGCGGCCGGCGCGCCCCGGCCAGATTTAACGCTTGGAGTACTGAGGACGCTTGCGGGCCTTGTGCAGGCCGACCTTCTTACGCTCGACCGCGCGGGCGTCGCGCGTCAGGTAACCGGCACGGCGCAGTACACTATGCAGGCTGTCGTCATAAGCGTCCAGGGCACGAGCGATGCCATGACGGATGGCGCCGGCCTGACCGGTGGTGCCGCCACCTATGACGGTGACCTTGATGTCGACCTTGTCACCCATGGAGGTGACGTCCAGAGGCTGGCGCACGACCATGCGGGCCGTCTCACGTCCGAAGTATTGATCCAGTGGACGGTTGTTTACAACGATGTTGCCGCTGCCCGCGGTTAGAAAGACGCGAGCGGTGGAGCTTTTACGCCGACCGGTGGTGTTGAGCATATCTGCCATAGTCTTGACCTAAATAGAATGTCAGATGTCCAGCGGCTCTGGCTGCTGGGCCTGATGGGTGTGTTCTGGACCGGCGAAGACGCGCAGCTTCTTGAACATGGCGCGACCTAGCGGATTTTTCGGCAGCATGCCTTTGACCGCGTGCTGAATCGCCTGCTCCGGCGCCTTCTGCAGCAGCTTCTCCAGACTGATGGACTTCATATGGCCGACATAGCCGGTATGATGATAGTACATCTTATCGGAGAGCTTGTTGCCGGTCACGCGTATCTTCTGTGCATTCACCACAACGATGTAGTCACCCGTATCCACGTGGGGGGTGTATTCCGGCTTGTGTTTGCCGCGCAAACGGCGAGCAATTTCAGTGGACAGGCGGCCCAAGGTTTTGTCGGTCGCATCCACGAGATACCAATTACGGCGTACCTCAGCCGGCTTTGCACTTATAGTAGTCATTCGATATCGCTCCGATCGGGAACTATCTTGTCTCGAAAAAGACGGCGGATATTACATGATCCGCTTTCGCAGCACAAGCCCCCTTCACTCAACTATCTCTGATATCATTAAGCGGTCGTCTATTCCGGCTAGGATCAACCGACGGATTAGCGTCTCACTCGCACCACGTTAGAGTATAACCTGCTGATCATTAAGTATTTTCCAGATGTTGCTTAACTTTTTTGCCATTTTTGGCGGGCTTGCAGTGCTGGTTTGGGGCGCTGACCGTTTCATCAGCGGCGCCGCCGCTTTGGCCAATAACCTGGGCGTTTCGCCCATGATGATCGGCCTGACCATTGTCGGCTTCGGCACCTCGGCTCCCGAGGTGTTGGTCTCCAGCATCGCCGCCATCGACGGCAATCCGGGCCTGGCTATCGGCAATGCGATCGGCTCAAATATAGCCAATATCGGTCTCATTATTGGCGTGACGGCGCTGGTCACCCCCCTTTCGGTCCATTCGAGGGTGCTGAAACGGGAGTACCCGCTGATGCTGGCCATCACCCTGATCAGCCTTGCCCTGATGTGGGACGGTACGCTGGCGCGCATCGACGGCCTGATACTGCTCACTCTGCTGGCCGCTATCCTCGCCTGGATGGTGCGCTCGGCCAAAATGGACAGCAGCGACCCCATCTCCGGCGAGTTCGACGCCGAAATCCCCCATGACATACCCACGCCTAAAGCGGTCTTCTGGTTTGTCATCGGTCTAGTGTCCCTGCTGCTGAGTTCACGGCTACTGGTCTGGGGGGCGGTCAATGTGGCCTCGGCGCTCGGTGTCAGCGATGTGGTCATCGGTCTGACCATTGTCGCCATCGGCACCAGTCTGCCTGAGCTGGCGGCGAGCATCACCAGCGCCCTGAAAGGTGAACACGATATCGCCATCGGCAATGTGATCGGCTCCAACCTCTATAACATACTCGCCGTGCTCAGCCTGCCCGGCCTGATCGCACCCGGCCCGTTTCTGCCCGA
>JASFJY010000518.1:0-3422 GCA_050119415.1 Chromatiales bacterium
CTTTACACTCCTGCTCCAGTTTCATAAGGATACCATTGTCGAGCCTGTGTCCCAGCAAATGAGAAAAGAAAATGGGGCTAATCGGACGAAAAAAGAGATAGAGACTCTGTCGATCATGATTTTTGACATCTCCCCATATATAATGAGGCCGCCATTCCCTACACCCCAGCAGGCACTCTGCGGCATGAACCCAAAAGGATACATGCTGATGCACTCGATCATTCCCAGGCAGAGGGATCTCTATACCCCATGAAATTCTTAAGGGTGACTTTCTCACTACTGTTTCTAAAAGATCCTTCATAACCTCCACAATCAATGGGGCTCGGTCTTGCGCCGTATCCTGCAACATGTCACACCAGAATTTCTCTTTGCTGATCTCCCTCAGGGCGTTGACTTCAGACTCCAGCAGTACCCTCCTTGAGATCTGCATATTACCGGCATTGAGTCTATTCACCCGCTTTCTCAACATATTTTCAGGTTGCAGACCCCAGTCGGTCGAGCAGAGACTCGATGCATTTTCTAAAAATGTTCGATAGGCGCAAGGAAGTGTCGAAATCAACGTTTTTGTAATCTGCTTTGGTAAATGCTTAAAGATGACAAATGGATATTGGCGACCACTTTTATCTCGGCTCCCCGTCAAGGTACCCATCAATGTTGAGCTATCCTCTCCATTTCCTGAAAACACAAATTTGTAGACGCAGTTACGCAGCTCACACTTTTTGTGCCTTGTCTGCACATCCCGACTGTAGTGGGAGTAGCCCTGCTGTATCCACTCATCCAAGTCGAGCACTGAGCGCTCGTTTACGTTGAAACGAATAAACTCATCATTAATCGGCAACTTGCCAAAGCAACCGATTTGCGATTGCGCATTTGAATTCGATGACTGTTTGATGTTGTTTAAAAAACCGAACATATTCAATACGCTGCTACCCGTCTCGAGCTTCCATAACCAAATAGAGATTCAGGCAGCTTGAATGAGTTGATCAACTTAAAATTAAAAAAATTATCTTGACGATCTGCTTTCAGGTTAAATGTAACCTTGACAGTACCACCGTCTGATGCAGGTAGATTCCAACTAGTCTTATAGTGTGTGCCGCCCACTCGCTCGATCTTGGCCTGAGTCAGGAGATGGAACAGCCCCCAGGGCCCATCGGCCCTGAGCTCAGCGACCGCACGCCCATGATCAGCTATTCCCATAACCCGTGCACCTATCTGATCCATGTCTCCCGGCCAATCGAATCGTTGCCACAACTGAGGTCCGTTTCTGTACCGAAATAACTGGCCGTTTGACTCTATTTGCATCTCTCGAAGACTGGTACTTGGATCGGGCTGCAGAAAGAAGGTCATGTTGGGATTTTCATCCCTGCTGGTATAGAGGGCATCTGTTATTTTTTGCGCCTGTGTAAGCCCTTCTAAAAACTCCTGTGAGAAATTTGCACCGACCCCCAACCAGCGCCGCGGTACCCAGCCATGAGTTGTTTTTCTGAGATAGGGAGACAGTCGGTCGTTGGTGAATTTCCAAAGTATGCCCTCCTTCGGGTGATAGAACTCTGCTACATCGGCCAAGGCAGCGTCACTACCCGTTGCAGAAAACGGAAACTTTCCCATGATCTGCTTTACATAGGGTCGCACCACAGTTGACTTCCACTCTTTCTGTAGTTCCGAGGTTGCCTGACTGACAATACCTGACCAAGCCATGCTGACGGGAGGGCTCAAGAGTGACTTGACAATTCCCCGGGTTGGCTTCTTGACACTATTAACAAGGGAGGTAGCCACTGCCCAGGCCTTAGAAACACTCGGTCTCGAACTTTGACCTGAGAGCAGTTTTGCCGCAAAACGTTCGCTGTCCCGCTTCACGTCCACTGATGCGGCAAGTCCATCGACTTCCACATAGACTTCACGCAAGGCCTCAAGGTAGTCGATAACCGGTTGGCTGAGCTGACCCTCTCCCCCGGCACCAGAAAACCGCTGTAGGTCGCCGAAGACTTCTGCCAACTCAGCCACACGCTCAGGCCGTACTATGGTTGGCTCAATCTGGTCCGGCTCAATCTGGTCCGCTTCCGTGAGCTGCTTCTCAGCCACCGGTTTTTCCAAGGGACGCGACTCATAGACCAGGGTATTGGATGCTATGGCTATGGAGAGTTGCGCGATTGGCCCTTCCATGCTCGACAAATACATCAGTGCTCTGGACTTGTCGGCCATTTCCTTGGGTAACTTGTATCTCAAGGACCCGAGGAACTTCACCCAGTTTTCCGCATAGTCCTCGAAATAACGCGATCTGAGCTCTCTCTCCAGATAAGCGGCCAGCTCATCCCTTTTTGAAGCCATGCTGGGATCTGGCTTGTTGGAGGCCGGCTCATCACTCTCCAGCACAATTTCCTTTCGGTCGCTCCGCTCACTGTCCGCACTCAATGCCCTCTCTATTGGGCCTTGCTCCTCATCCGAGGCGCTCAGCCGGGCAGGCTCTTCGTGTGAGTCAGATTCTGCCTTCTGTTTTGCCCCCTCTCCTCTATAGTCTGCCGACAGATCCTCCAAGACCCAATCACCATGAGCAAAGGAGTTTGCCATTGATGCGATCTCTGATTTGACAAATCCGTACCACGCCTCAGCGGAGTAGAGGCCAGGCATGATCTCCTTGGATACCAGATATGCCTGTCCTTCACCCACAATGAAGTTCTTTACCGACTGCTCAGGCCATTGCATTTGGCCTTTATTTAAGAGCAGCGCGTAGAGCCTGTCCGGATCGG
This sequence comes from Chromatiales bacterium, assembly GCA_050119415.1. Classification (GTDB taxonomy): domain Bacteria; phylum Pseudomonadota; class Gammaproteobacteria; order Chromatiales; family Chromatiaceae; genus Thiodiazotropha. The sequence continues at coordinate 2,748 of JASFJY010000518.1, forward strand.
GCGTGGAATGGAGTTGTTGCCGGGCCTTGGCGATGAGCTTCTCGTCCGCGGGCAATTGCATATCGTGCCGCTTCTTCCTCGGTTCCAGATAACGGCGAGACAGGAGATCCACATAGTAAACATCCTCCTCGGCGGGTGCGTCGGTATCGAAGATCAGGCCTTTCCAGACCTTACTACTGACGGCGAGCAGGACATCGTAATCGAAATGCTCCGGCCTAGTCAGTTGCAGATAGCGCTTCAGGGTCTCATAGTATCTCGGTCTCAGCTTCTCCCGTACATCCTCCGCTGAGATCTGCCAACGCAGGGAGAGACTCCGCAACTGTCTCTCGATCTCATGCGACACCGGCATCCAGTAAGCTCGATAGAGTGACTGGTCGACAATTTTATCGACAAGCACCTCCTGCTCATTGCCCCTATAGAGCGCCACCTGCTTTATCCAGGGAATATCCTCATCGATCTTTTGCAGGTTCTCCGTGTGCCTGACGAGTTCAACAATCGAAGCATAACGCTGTTTGACGGTGGAGTTCACGTCGTTGACTTCCCGCGTCACTGCTTTTGCCATTGATACCCCCTGGTTGAGCAAATAGATGTTGGTCGCATAGGAGCCGCTGAACAACAGATATCCCCCCCCAACAATGACCAGTGCAAGAAGCACCGCGGCGCTGCGCATACCTT
>JASFJY010000519.1:0-3409 GCA_050119415.1 Chromatiales bacterium
CGACGATGCCATAGCAGAGAGTGAGCATTGGCACATAAAGAGTCTGTTGATGCGGAAGCGGCATCCGGCGGATTACCACAAATCGAATCCGGCAGCGCTGCTTTAAGGGAGAGCAGGGCTCTCTGCGCAGTATGGTCCTTTCGAATGAGGGGTATTGCATGCTCCTGAATAGCGTCAGAGATGCGGATAAACTATCAGTCCCTACGCATTCGATAAGGTCTTTTGCGGCTCCAGGCGCGCCGATTCATGAAATCCGAGGATTTCTAGCCCGAATGTTTCACCCGGTCGCTTAGAAAATTAACTAACCTAATGTTTTTGCATGCAATTACTGGAATATTAGCAAAGTACAACCTGTAACCGACCGACGCTGAACGCGCCCTCGCACCGGTCTCGCCGTACAGCTGCGGTATTTGCTCAATCATCAATAGCTTGGCTATTGATTCAATCGCAAATCCGCATCTGAACGACGATCCCGGCGCGATCATCACGTTCCCGGGTGAAACATTCGGTCTAGCGGGTTGCTCTCCCGGTGATTTGTGACACGGAACAGTCTGTTGGCTGTCGGGTCTGTATATTATAGAAATTTCGCCCTGCTGGGGCGTTCCCCCTATAGTCTGATCAGGTCATTGATCGTGGATGGCCATCAAAAAGCGATAATGCAAAGCTTGTCAGAGCCCAGATGCGGCGTTTTTTCTACATACTGATCCTGCTGTTGCCCGCCTCGGCTCTGGCCATCGATCTCACTGTCAGGATCGAGGGCGTGGAGCGCAAGCTCGAAGCCAATGTGCGCGCCTATCTTTCCTTGGAACAGGAGAAGACGCAGAAGGGGCTGACCCCGTCACGGCTGCATCTGCTGCACAAGCGGGCACCGGACGAGATCCGTCAGGCCCTGCGGCCCTTCGGCTATTTCGAACCGACCGTCGAGAGTTCGCTGGAGCAGCATGAGGACCGGTACGAAGTGCGTTACAAGATCGATGCGGGTCGTCAGGTGGTGTTGGAGGAGGTCGACTTTCAAGTCATTGGCGAAGGTGCCCGGGAGGCGAGCCTGAGCGCCCCTTTTCCCCTCGCCAAGGGTGACGTTCTCGATCTGTCGGCCTACGACAAGGCCAAACAGTCACGTCTGTCGCTGGCCCTGGAACTGGGCTACCTGGAGGCCCGCTACACGGAACACGAAGTTCGGGTCGAGCGGCAGCGCAATAGCGCGCGTATTCGGCTCCACCTGGAGACGGGTATGCGCTTTCGCTTCGGCGAGATCCGTATGCGGCAGGATATTCTCGATCCCGAGTTTCTGGCCCGTTATCTGAGTTTTGGCGCCGGAGATCCCTATAGCCAAGAGAAGCTGATGGATTTGCAAGCCAAGCTGATCGATAGTGAATACTTCAAGCAGGTGGAGATCAAGGTCCGGCGCGATCAGGTCGAAGACGACCGCATCCCGGTGGAGATCGAACTCACGCCCAACCTTAAGAACCGCTACCGCATCGGCCTGGGCTACTCGACCGACACCGGTCCACGCATTACCCTCGACTGGAAACGGCGGCGCTTCGGCCGACATGGCCACCACATGCGTTCCGAACTGCGCCTCTCCAATCCCGAGAACTCTCTAACCAGCGAGTACGTCATCCCATTGCAGCGCCCGACCCTGGACTACGTCTCCTTCGGCGCGACCCTCAACAACTACGACATGGAGACCAACAAAGGTAACAGTATCCTGCTCAATGCCTCCCACTCCATCGGTCTGCAGCGCGGCTGGCGGCGTACCCTCAGCCTCGACTACCTCTACGAGGATTTCACCGTGGGGTCCCAGGATGATTTTGCCCGCCTGCTGGTACCCGGTGTCTCCTGGGTTCGCATCAAGGGCGATAGCCGACAGTTCATCTACAAGGGCAAGAGGCTCGAGTTTCGTCTGGAGGGGGCCAGCGACGCGTTGCTATCCAGCACTAACTATCTGCAGTTCTACACCACCAACAAATTCATTCATGGCCTGAGCGAAAACTGGCGTCTGCTGGCACGGCTCGAGTTGGGCGCCAGCCTGGCCGACGACGTTGAGGATTTACCGCCCTCCAAGCGATTTTACGCCGGCGGCGACAACAGCATCCGCGGTTTTGACTTCGAGGCGCTGGGGCCCGAGGATGACGACGGCGAGGTGATTGGCGGTCGCTACCTGACAGTCGGCAGTCTGGAGCTGGAACGGCGCCTCAGCGGGCCTTGGAGCGTGGCCGCTTTCATCGATGGCGGCAATGCCTATGACTCCGATTATCGGGCGCAGGCGGCCTACGGCGCCGGCCTGGGTGTGCGCTGGCGTTCGCCGGTGGGGCCGATACGTTTAGACCTGGCGAAGGGCCACTATCTCGAAGAGCGCGAATGGCGGATACATGTCGTGTTGGGGCCCGAACTGTGAGCGCTCAGCGGTTCAAACGCACACTCTGGATTGCCCTGGCGGGTTTGTTCCTGCTTGGCGGTTTACTCAGCGCGGGCCTGGGGCTGCTGCTCTACCATCCCGCCGGTCCGCAGTGGGCGCTGGCGCTGATCCGCTCGCTCACTCCCCTGAGCATAGAGGTCGAGGGCCTCAAAGGGCGGCTGGCCGGGCCGCTGGCCATTCGCGCTCTGCGCATCGATGACGAACGGTTCGCGCTGCAGAGCGAGGCGCTCAACCTCGACTGGCGGCCGGCGGCGCTGCTGCGCGGGGAATTCCACCTGCAGAGATTCAGCATGGAGAGCGCCCGCTTGACCCTGCCCGCGACTGAGTCGGCCGCGGCGCCCTCTTCCTCGGCCGCTTTCAACGGCATCGGGCTGCCGCTTGGGTTGCGCCTGGACCAGCTGGAACTCTCCGCGCTGGTGATCGCGCGCCAAGGCAGTGAACCGCTGCAGTTCGAGCGGCTTGCCCTGAGCGCCCGCAGTCAAGAAGAGGGGCTCGCACTGCAACAGCTGGACCTGGTCATGCCGCAGTTGGCGTTGCAAGCCCAGGGGCGTCTGGGGCTCGATGCCTCCTTGCCCATGAACCTGAACCTGCAGTGGCGTTTTACCCCGCCGCAACGTCCGCAGCTGCAAGGCGAGGGTGGGATCACGGGCGATTTGCAACGGCTGCAGATCGAACAGACCTTCAGCGGGGGGCTCACGGGGCTTCTGACGGCCTCTCTGTACGATTTGACGGAGGCCATCAACTGGGATGCCCAAGTAACACTGCGCAAGGGTGAACTGTCCGACTGGCTCGAGGACTTTCCCCTCAGTCTGCACGGTGAGCTGAGAAGCAAGGGCAGCACGGATAGGATCGACCTGCAGGCCGAGCTGGCGCTGTCACAGCCCGACTACGGCGAGGCCGAGCTGACGCTGCGGGGCGTCTATGCCGCAGGCCGCTTTGAGGCCGATCGGCTGCAGATCGAGACCCCGGCCGGCAGCCGCCTGGTGGCGA
>JASFJY010000520.1:0-3394 GCA_050119415.1 Chromatiales bacterium
CGTTCCTAGCCAGCCCCTTTTTGCCGCCGGTACTGTCGAACCGCCCGCCCGTAGTGGTTTCAGCCAACCGCTGATTGATGATGTCTAAACAGATTTAAATCCGCGTACGTAAACCACCGCGTATTTTTTGACACCCTCTATGCCAGGTTTGTCAGCCTCGCAGCAGCGAATGACAAGGTACAGACCTGGGTTTAATTAGTAACTGAATAACTTCAACTCTATTTGGGAGAGAAAATATGGCTATCGAAGCTAACGGCAAATCCTTGCAAACTGATGAAGAGGGCTACCTCATCAATCTGGCTGATTGGGAACCCGCTGTTGCCGAGGCAATGGCTGGTGAAGATGATCTGGCGCTGACCGAAGAACACTGGGAAATCATCAATTTTCTGCGCGAATACTACGACGATTTCCAGATTGCGCCGGCTGTTCGTGTTCTGACCAAGGCTGTCGGTAAAAAGCTGGGTAAGGAAAAAGGCAACTCCAAGTACCTCTATACTCTCTTCCCCTATGGCCCGGGTAAGCAGGCTTGCCGTTTCGCCGGTCTGCCTAAGCCGACTGGTTGTATCTGACTCATTGTATATAGGGTGGATGGCATAAGGCCATCGCATAAGGCCATCCACTACCAGGTTTCATTTCATCAACCCTGTCTGACTCCCGATTGCGCTGATCCAATCCTTTGGCTAACAAGCCGCTTTCAGCACGCTTCTGCTCAATAAAACCCCTTTAGTATGCGGGGTCTTTGTTGACATGCCGATGGAAGATGTAGATGCCCCTTCAGTACATTAGAAATTTCGAATTGACAATTATCAAGCAAAATCGAAATAAAAAGCATTACTATATTATTAACAGTTAATTAATTCCTATTCATGCGCGACTTTGCATGACTAATCGCCAAAAAATTTCACGATCCATGTTCACAATCTCTGCAAGATCTATTCCCCTGCACGCGGGTGCCTGCCGGTCAATGCTATTGGCCCTGATGTATTGGACAACCCCGGTTTTTGCCTCCACTGCCGATCACAGCGAGTTCGAGGAATTGAAGGGGCCGTTTGCCAGCGGCCCGGAAGTGACCGAGGCCTGCGTGGCCTGTCATAACAAGGCCGCCGATGAGGTACGCCATAGCATTCATGGCACCTGGGAATATGATCACCCCAAGACCGGACAGAAGCTGGGTAAGAGGAATGTGATCAACGCTTTCTGCGGCAGTGTTGTATCCAATGAGCCGCGTTGCACCAGTTGTCACGCCTCCTACGACTGGCGTGATATGAACAAGAAGCCGCCCTCGGCAACTGATGATAGCAAGATCGATTGCCTGGTCTGCCACGATACCACGGGCACTTATAGCAAATGGCCAACCGGCGCGGGACACCCGCTCTATGAGCCGAAAACCAAAGGGGGGGTAACCCATATGCCTCCGGACCTGGTCAATGTAGCTCAGAACGTGGGTATGCCCGGGCGGGAAAACTGCGGTTCCTGCCATTTCCATGGTGGCGGCGGTGACAATGTCAAGCATGGCGATCTCTCTTCAGCGCTCATCGAGCCCGACAAAGAGGTCGATGTTCATATGGACAAGGATGGCCTCAATTTTAGCTGCAGCAAATGCCATGTCTCCGCTGATCACAAGTGGGCCGGAAGCCACTACAGTCTCCAGGCAACAGACAGGGAAGGGACGGGTAAACCGGGCGAACGCCGCGACTCGGCCAGTTGTGAGAGCTGTCATGGCCTGGAACCGCACGCCAAAACCAAGGTTATCGGACTCAAGCTCAACAGTCATATCGACCGGGTTGCCTGTGTCACCTGTCATATCCCCGAGTTCGCCAAGGGCGGTGTCGCCACCAAGACCTATTGGGACTGGTCCTCGGTCGATAAAACCGGCAAAAAGGGCGAGGGCATCGAGGACTATGTTCAAGGCAACGGCAAGCATCGCCACGGCTATCTGAAACATAAAGGCATCTTCAAGTACGGCGAGAACGTTCAGCCCCACTATGCCTGGTTCGACGGTCAGATCGAGTACTCCAATACCGAGCGCAAGATCGACCCGAGCAAGGTAGTCGAGGTCAATACGATCAAAGGTTCCCATGCTGATCCCGATTCACGCATCTGGCCGTTCAAGCGGATGCAGGGCCGGCAGGCCTACGACAAAGTGAACAATAATCTGGTCTACACCCAGGTGTGGGGGCCGACCACGGATACCGCCTTGTGGACCAATTTCGATTGGCAGAAGGCGATCACCACCGCCATGGCGAAGGCGGGTCAGCCCTACAGCGGTGAATATGGCTTCGTCGACACCTATATGTACTGGCCAACCACCCACATGGTGGCGCCCAAAGAGAAGGCCCTGAAATGTCAGGAGTGTCACGCCGAGGAGGGGAGGCTTCAGGATGTGGAAATCCCCTATATGCCGGCTGCCGGTAAAACAAAACAGTTGGACCTGCTTAGCCTATTGGCTGTGCTCGCCACACTGGCCGGGGTATTAGGGCATGCACTGATTCGCGGGCTGGCCGCAATGAGGAGGAAAAACTAATGGCTGTGCGTACTATTCGGATATTTTCCCTTTTCGAGCGTATCTGGCATTGGTGCCAAGCACTCTTCATCTTTATTCTGATCTTTACCGGTCTGGCCATTCATGGGACCCATGATCTGATCGGTTTCGGTCTGGCGGTCACTATTCACACCATAGTGGCGTTGGCGCTATTGTTGCTCTGGGCATTCGCCACCTTTTGGTTATTGACCACCGGTGAATTGCGCCATTTTGTTCCGGCTATGACGGTGAAGTGCCAGAGAACCCTATTGTCAGTGGTTCGTTACTATGCCTACGGAATCTTCAAGGGAGAACATCATCCCTATCAGAAGACCATGTTGCGTAAGCATAATCCATTGCAGGGGATTTCATATCTGTTGTTGAAGATCGTGGTCTTTCCCGCCGTTTGGATATCGGGTATCGCCTATCTGTTATCGAGTGTCGGATTGGTTGATTTCTCCGCGATCCTTGGCCCCGGATTCGTTGCCATAATCCACACTGTTGCAGCTATTGTCATCATAATGTTCGTCATTCTTCATATCTATCTGCTGACTACCGGGCACTCTTTCAGGGCTCACCTCATGCCGATGATCAATGGCAAAGATGAGGTCGATCTGACCAAGGACCAGTATGACTATCTGTTGGCAAATGAACCGAAAAGGTTGGATCTCGATTGATTCTGGCGATTGCAGGATGAGGCCTAATATAAACCCGGCACCATAGTAGGTGGCGTTTAGCCGCTAAGTGCCAGTTTGAAGCCCTGAAGACGACATATCGGGTTGCCGGGTTAATAGGTTAACTGATTACCCACCAAACTCAGCTATCAAACCTGTAATCTGGGAGTTGTCAACTCTCTGAATGGTTGCGGTTTTT
>JASFJY010000521.1:0-3389 GCA_050119415.1 Chromatiales bacterium
ACCCGACAATGGGTGGATGAATGCCCCCCTCTTACGTCGGGTCATAGTGTACCCCGACGTAAGAGGGGGGCATTCATCCACCCATTGTCGGGTTACGCTGCGCTAACCCGACCTGCGCCTGCCGCAGTATTTGCTCATTCATCAATAACGGGCTATTGAGGAGTGGCACGGGGATGAGCCGTTTACGGGCCGAGGGATATAATGGCTAGCCCCTGTCAGTCGCCGGCCACAAATCATGTGCTCTGCCTTCTCCCCTTTCTGGAGCAAAACCAAGGGGATGGTTACAATAGCGCAATATCCACAGGAGGCAATCCATGAGCGTCGAGATCTATCACAACCCCCGCTGCAGCAAATCGCGCCAGACCCTGCAGCTGCTGCAGGAGCAAGGCGTCGAACCCGCGGTGGTGGAGTACCTGAAGACCCCGCCCGACAAAGCCACCCTGAATCGCATCCTCAAGATGCTGGGACTGGAACCGCGCCAGCTGATGCGCACCAAGGAGAAGGAGTATAAAGAACTGGGGCTGGACGATCCGAACCTGAGCCGTGATCAGCTGATCGATGCCATGGTCGCCACGCCCAAGCTCATCGAGCGCCCGATTGTAATCAAGAACGGCAAGGCGGCGATCGGACGCCCGCCGGAGAAGGTATTGGAGATCCTCTGAAATGGGCGAAATACTGATTCTCTACTACAGCCGCTACGGCGCCACCGCCGAGATGGCACAGCAGATCGCCCGCGGCGTGGAGGAGGTCGAGGGCATGCAGGCCCGCCTGCGCACCGTACCGGCGGTCTCCAGCGTCTGCGAGGCAACCGAACCGTCCATTCCAGACAGCGGCGCACCCTATGTCAGTGAAGAGGACCTCGAAACCTGTGACGGCCTGCTCCTCGGCAGCCCTACCCGATTCGGCAATATGGCGGCTGCGCTGAAACACTTTCTCGACACCACCAGCCGGCTCTGGATGAGCGGCGCACTGATCGGCAAGCCGGCCGGGGTCTTCACATCAACCTCCAGCCTTCACGGTGGCCAGGAGACGACGCTGCTGTCGATGATGCTGCCCCTGCTGCACCACGGCATGCTCCTAACCGGGGTGCCCTATAGCGAAACCACTCTGCTGCACACCCGCAGCGGCGGCACACCCTATGGCGCCAGCCATCTGGCTGGTAGCGACAGCAAGCTGCCCCTCACCGATGAGGAAAAAAAGATCTGCCGCAGCCAGGGACGCCATCTGGCGGAAATCGCATTGCGATTGGGCAGGCGCTGAACAGTGCCCCAGCAGCTCCCCCTCGGCCTCTCGATCCGACCCAGCGTCGACTTTGCCAGCTTCATCGTTGGCCGCAACGGCGAAGCAGTCTCGCGCCTACGCACCCCACAGGACCTTTTCATCTACCTCTGGGGCGAATCGGGCAGCGGCAAGAGCCACCTGCTGCAGGCAACCTGCCTGCAGGCACACAATGAAGATCGGCTACCCGCCTATCTACCGCTGCAGTCGCAACAAGAGATCGATCCCGAGATGCTGGTAGGGCTTGAGAACTACGCCCTGGTCTGCCTCGACGACCTGGAACATATCGCGGGAAAGGCGGCTTGGGAACGTGCCATCTTCAACCTCTTCAACCTATTGCGGGATCATGGGGGACAGCTGATCGTCGCCGCCGACCGCCCCCCAGCCAACCTGCCAATCGAACTGCCGGACCTGGCCTCCCGCTTGACCTGGGGTCCCTGTTATCATCTGCTCCCGCTGGATGACGACGAGCGGCTGGAGCTGTTGATAGCCAGCGCCGAACGTCGCGGCATGAGCTTGAGTGTGGAGACCGCCAGCTTCCTGCTTCAACGCACCCCACGCGATATCCACTTTCTGACCCTGTTGATAGATCGCCTCGACACCGCTTCATTGGCCGCACAGCGGCGGCTGACCATACCTTTTGTGCGTGAAATCCTGAATATCTAGCCCGAATGAAACATTCGGGCTAGCCTGAAAGCAGTATCACGGCAATGTGGATGCCGGCCCGGAGTCCGGCCATACGCCGTCGGGCATGGGCGTGGTCTCCGTGATACATTCAGGGTTGATTACCACATGCTTAACCTTCTCGCGGTGGTATGTATAGGTGATGTGCACAAGCCCGTCGCTTGTTTGAATCACGGCCGGGTAGATGAACTGCCCATCATCTCTTTCAGGTGAGTCAAGCACCATGGCGGCATCCCAAGCATAGCCATCCTGGCTCAACGCCACGTTCAAAATGTGGCGCCCCTTTGATCCGCTTTCGGGCCCGACGCTGGTGCCTCCCGCACGTATGGAGTGATTGTAGACGAGCAATTGACGGCCGTCTTTCAGCGTGACGCCATCCAGTCCGGAGTTGTTGTTGGGAATTACCAGGTATTCCGTAGGGGTCCAGGTAAGGCCATTGTCCGTCGATGTGCTGCTGATTACATTTGTACCATCCCTGTCGCGGGCGACTATCTGAAGATGGCCGTCAGGGTAGGTCAGGATGCTGGGCTGTATGGCGCCGCTGGAAGCCTCGTTTTCGATTTGGCTGGTAAACGTCCATGTAGCGCCGTTGTCCGTGCTGCGCTCAACGTGCATTACCCAACCATCGTTCTCACGGCTGGAGCCGGCTAAGATGGAACCATCCTCCAGTTGGACCGGCTTGTTCTTGACAGGACCGAGAAGGTCAGGATCGTCAGTGCCGCCGAGTTTCGTTTCTTCAGACCAAGTGAGGCCTCCGTCGCTTGAGGTCTTCATCATACCCCACCACTCCTTAGGGCTCGGTCCCACTTTCCACCAGAAGAGCAAATCGCCGTCCGGCACTTGGTAGATTACGGGATTCCAGCAGGGAATCTCATCGCCGGATTCCGTACCGTCATCGCCGAGGATAATGGGTTCCGACCATGAGCCTCCGACCGGCTTGCGCTGGTACCTAATCACGGTGCCGGGTTCACGTTCTCCGGGACCACCGAAATAGACAAGCACCAAATCTCCATTTGGTAGTTCTTCTATCGAAGAGGCGTGTATAGAGGGAAAGTCGGCTTGTTCGTAGGTAAATTCTTCGAGCAGAATTGCCGGGTGGTGGTAATCGCCTGTGTCGCAAGCTTGGACCGGAGTCGGTTCCTCTGTCGGCACCGCAGTAGGCTCCGTCGTCGGTTCCACTGTCGGTTCCGCAGTGGGCTCTGCCGTCGGTTCCGCAGTAGGCTCCGCTGTCGGTTCCGCAGTAGGCTCCACTGTCGGTTCCGCAGATGGCTCCCCTGTCGGTTCCGTAGTCGGCTCTACTATCGGATCCGGCGTCGTATCCTCATCTGTAATGTTGAAAATAATCCGCTGATACCCCTTGAGAGGCGGATTGCCGTCATCGGTCACTTCGAGGATGATATGAACCTGTTTGCCGGGCTCATCGGGAA
>JASFJY010000522.1:0-3373 GCA_050119415.1 Chromatiales bacterium
TTGACGCTTCGGCGGCCTGGAAGCCTTGGTTGCAGTCCTTCAAGTTGCCGGCCATGATCTCTTCCATGTTTGCGACCTGCATCGCTGACAGACCGAGCAAGGTCAGCACGATGAGTATGACCAGTGCAAAGATGAGTACGGCGCCTGTCTGCTTGGTTTTTGGGCTCTTCATCGTTCTTTTTTCTGCTCTGAATCAAGGTAATCTGTTTCTGATACTGACAACGGAGTTGAATATGGATCTCAGGCGCCTATCAATGTCAGCGCCGCTGTTGATGGCGGTGCCGTTGAATGTCACGGTCTGGGCTTCGGTCAGCGCATTGTTGTCGCTTCTGATCAACAGGCTGAGCTGGACACTCAACACGCTGCTCCAGTCTGAGATATTGCTGGCTGCGCGGAATGCATCGACCACGCCGTCATCTCCATCATCCACGCCGTACTCGATCTGCATATCGGCGATATTGTCGACCAGCTCTTCGGTGTTGCCGTCAATATCGGTGCGGTAGAGTGCCGGATTGCCATTCGGAGAGGTTCCGATGAAATAGGTGTTTTGAACAAATTTCAGGACCGTGGCGTTCTCTTGGTAGGCGCGCGACAGGCTGTCAGTGGAGTTGGTGGAATTGGCGTGAGTTATAGTGGTATTGCTACCACTGTCGGAGACACTGGTGGCGCGAAACAGGTCCGCTGTCTGACAGTCGGTGATCAGCAGGGCATCGCCGGCCTGAAATCCGCAGCCATTCGCGCTGGAGAGCTGAATATTGGCGCTGACTGTACCCATATTACCGATAAGATCCGCGCCGCATTCGCCGCCGTTCGAGATGATTAAAACATCGGTGTTCGGTAGCCAGTTCGCAGGGGTGGCCCAGGTGTCGCCGGAATTTGAGGCGGCGCCGTTGTTGCCGTCATATCCAAGAATTGACGAAGCGCTGGCGAAACCTTCGGTAGGAGCCGGTTCGGCGATGATATTGGGGGTGATGTCTTCGAGAATGGCGCAGCCCGAATAGCCCGCCTCTCTGATCTGCATGGCCAGTGTGGTCAAGGCAAAGCGGCCGGCCTCCTGGTTGCGGCTCATGGCGTCTTCCGTGCGGTAAGCCTGTTTGCTGCCGATAAAGATGCCGACTGCCCCCCCCATGAGCAGAAGACTCAAGGCGCTGGCTATCATCAGCTCGATGAGAGTGAGACCTCTCTCGTATGTGCTGGAAAGTCTGCTATTCATAACCATTTCACAACTCGGTTGTCACTGTGAACTGTTGTGTATCCAAGCCGCCTTCGCCAACGCTGTCATCCCACTGCACGACCACGACGCAGAGCGAGGTTAGCGTCGTGCAATCAATTGAACCGTCGCCCGAAGGTAGTGCTGCCTGCATGGCGGCTTTCCAACTGACAAGGTCCTCTTTTGCTACAGTGCCGTCCGCGCTTGCAGCGGTCCCTATGGCGATATCGTAATCCTCGTTCAAGGCGTCTTCCCGGTTTGCGCGCATGGCATCGAATGCGGAGTAGGCCAGTATTGTTGCCTGGGATCTGAAGTAGGAACTCTGGTTGTTCTTCAGACCATGAAAATGCATGCCGGCCAAACCGAGAAGGCCGACGCTGAGAATAATAATGGTGACAAGCACTTCGATCAGCGTTATGCCCCTGTTCGAGTGTTGCTTTATTGGTTGTCGAGTAACCTTCATAAATTCACCTTAAGGGCAGGCTAAGGGGTCTCCGTTGGTGTCTTCGTCAATACCGTCTGCGTCAGTATCGGTTGAGAGCTTGGGCCGGCCTGTCGTGTTGACCGAAACCGCCCGCCAGTTATTTGAATCGACGCTGTCCGCGTAATCACCATCCGCGTTCCAGTCGATGCAGAAGGTGAACGCACCAGTGGAGTTGGGTGAGCCATTTGAACCGAAGCTGACAAAGCTGGTGTAGTTTGTGGCTGATATGATGTGGCTCATCGAGTCGTACTGGTAGACCCGGATGATCTCTTCCTCCGCATCCCGCGTACCGTCGTTGTTGTCATCGGCGAAGATGATCCAGCCGCTCTCCCAGCAGTTACTGTGCGTTGTGGTGTTGCATGATGTGGCTGCGCAGCTGGTGGTACTGTCGGAGGCTCTCCTGCAGATCGAAACGTTGCTGCCTCTCTTCATGCTTTCGCTTCGCGCAATGTTCATGGCGCTGACGATGTCATTGATCTTTGAGCTACGTTCACTGCTGTTCATCATACTGCGAATGGCAGGAATCCCGACAGAGAGGAGAATTGCCGCAACCGCTACGGTGACGATGAGTTCGATGAGGGTGAAGCCACCAAGGGATCGACGTTGTCCGCCAAACTGGTGGCTGTTGCCCGAGTCAACAGCCGATGTAGCTGTGGTAGCGCTTCTGTGGGATTGCATATTGTATGTCCGCTGTATGTTCTCTTGAGGTCGAGTGATTTTTGACTATGTTAGTGGCAGTAGTGTTCGAATGTGCACAATCCTTGGACCTTCTTCTGTTGGCTTCAAGATATCTCACACCTTATCAGTGTGCCTGTCTTTAGAACCCTATAATCAGGCACGCCCCCGAAGTTCTGGACTTCATACTAATGAGGCTATGGAAAAACCTACTTAAAACAAACAGATTTCGTTTCCGTTAATCTCAACAGATACTTGTTTTCATTCAATATCTGCGTCTGATTGATCAGAAATTATCTTACAAGAAGATCGCTCCTTTTTACTCCAACTCTACGTTCACTCCCACCCATATCGATGTATCTTCAACATATTGTTTAACGTTAATATCAATTTCCATTGGTCGTCTATTTTCTATATGCCCCTTAGACTGAACCTCCAGATTTCTCTCGCATTTGTAATGCTTCATGATGCAGGCTCAACAGTTCCTGGTCGTCGGTTGCGGATGTATCTCCCTCAGAGGCTGTTTGCACTTCATGAACTCGATGACACCCGCTTTCTGTTCCTCTGTAATATCAAGCACCACATTGATCCGTCTTGATGTGTGCTGATTCACACTTCATGGACATCGCTTTTTAAGTTGCACTTTTTACATAGATCTATTGCGCTTGTTGTTTTCTTTTGCAGTACGCTCTATCTTTTATTTCTTCCCGCATAATTCCTTATGAGTTCCACTCCTTGGAGTTGTTAGAGGGGAGCTTGCAACCGTCGGTGGCAAACAGCTGTTTACCAATCAATCCGGGTTGATTGCACATCAGCACCACTTGACCAAAAACATCGGCTATGGCTTGTAGGGAACGGAAAACAAAATCTGCCAATGTGCTGAAGTGGGACTGACTGTCGGCTGACAATGCCGTGAATGTGATATTTTCTTGATGTGATCGCTCGATTAGCCGGCCGCTGGAAATTCCTTTGGAATAGGCCAGGTTAATAATCTTTGCTGACAG
>JASFJY010000523.1:0-3373 GCA_050119415.1 Chromatiales bacterium
CGTCGAGACGGAAAGCGATGCCATGGCTATCCGTCAACTGCTGACTGCCCAGCTTCACAGCCCGGTCCGTTGGGTGGAGACGGTACAGAGGATGGCTGCAGACGGCATCGATACCCTCTATGAAGCAGGTCCCGGCAAGGTGCTGGCGGGCTTGGCCAAACGCATCGATAGAAGTCTCATTGGAGTCGGCGTCTTTGATCCCGACACCCTAAAAGGAGCACTGGAGAGATTATCATGAGTCTGCAAAACGAAATCGCACTGGTTACCGGTGCCAGCCGTGGTATTGGTGCCGCCATCGCCGACAAGCTGGCGCAGGCTGGCGCTACATTGATCGGCACGGCGACCACCGAAAAGGGGGCCGAGGCCATTACGGAACGCCTGCGCAACGCCGGCCTGAAAGGCAAAGGCATGGCGCTCAATGTCTCGGATCAGAGTTCCATCAATGCGCTGATGGAAGCGCTTGCGGAAGAGTTCGGTAATCCCACGATCCTGGTCAATAACGCGGGGATCACCCGAGACAACCTGCTGATGCGGATGAAAGATGAGGAGTGGGATGACATCATCAACACCAATTTGACTTCCGTCTATCGGCTCAGCAAGGCGGTTTTGCGCGGCATGATGAAGGCACGCAAGGGACGGGTCATCAACATCTCCTCGGTGGTTGGTGTCATAGGCAACGCAGGGCAGACCAACTATGCGGCGGCCAAGGCGGGCATCCACGGGTTTACCCATTCGATGGCGCGTGAGGTGGGTTCCCGTGGCATCACGGTGAATGCCGTGGCGCCGGGCTTTATCGAGACAGATATGACTAAGGAACTGCCGGAGGCCCAGCGCATGCAATTGATTGACAATATCCCGATGCGGCGTTTGGGACAGCCCGAGGATGTGGCCTATGCGGTGCTCTTCCTTGCCGGTGAGTCGGGACGCTATATTACCGGCGAGACACTGCACGTCAACGGCGGGATGTACATGGCATAGTGGGTATTGGAATGGGGGCGTTATTGATGTGTTCTTTTAACAATATCCGACAACTATCTAAATAAATTAATTAAAATGTTGATTAAGGGATTCTCAATTTGTATGAGGATTACGCTTTTCTCAACGGTTTTTTGTTACTACAATACCGCATCGGTCCTATTGGAGGCCGTCGGATAATCCAGAGGAAATTAAAAACATGAGCGATGTCGTAGAACGAGTTCGTAAAATTGTCGTGGAACAACTGGGCGTGAAGGAGGAAGAAGTAACCCTTGAGGCTTCTTTCGTCGATGATTTGGGCGCCGACTCTCTCGACACGGTGGAACTGGTGATGGCTCTTGAAGAGGAATTCGAAACGGAGATTCCTGACGAAGAGGCGGAGAAGATCACGACTGTGCAGTTGGCTGTCGACTATATCAACGCCCACAGCTGATCAAACCCACTATTTCATCTCAGGCCGTCCAGCCCCCTCAGCAATGGGGCGCGGCCTTTTTCCATTTCTACCACACCACTGATATTGGGGGGTAGTCGTCAATGACTGCAAGAAGGGTCGTCGTAACAGGGCTCGGTATAGTTGCGCCAGTAGGCTTGGATATTCCTTCTGCCTGGGAGAGTATAGTCGCAGGTAGAAGTGGCATTCAGCGGATCACCCATTTCGACGTTTCCGCCTTTTCTACTCAGTTCGGCGGACCGATCTATGGCTTTGAGATAACCGACTATGTGTCGAAGAAAGAAGCCAAGAAGATGGATAACTTCATCCATTACGGCGTTGCGGCAGGCATTCAGGCGGTCAAGGACTCGGGGCTCGATTTCGAGCGGGAGAACACCGATCGCATTGGCGTAGTGGTCGGTTCCGGCATCGGTGGTATCACCGGCATCGAGAACAGCTACCAGGCCTATTTGGATGGTGGCCCACGCAAGATTTCCCCCTTCTTCGTGCCGGCGAGTATCATCAACATGGTTTCGGGCAACCTTTCCATTATGTACGGTCTGAAAGGCCCCAATTACTCCATCGTCTCCGCCTGCAGCACCGGGGCTCATAGTATCGGCGAAGCCGCCATGATGATCCGCTACGGCCGCACCGACGTGATGATTGCCGGTGGCGCTGAAATGTCCACCTCTCCGGTGGGGCTGGGTGGTTTCGCGGCTGCCCGAGCGCTTTCAAAGCGCAACGACGATCCTCAGGGCGCCAGCAGGCCCTGGGACCTGGACCGGGACGGCTTCGTGCTCAGCGACGGTGCCGGTGTGATCGTATTGGAAGAATATGAAAGGGCCAAGGCACGAGGCGCCAAGATCTACGCGGAATTGGTTGGTGTGGGGATGAACTCCGACGCCTACCACATGACGGCGCCTTCGGTGGATGGGGCAGGGGCCGCCAAGTGCATGGAACTGGCACTCAAAGACGCGGAAATCAATGCGGATCAGGTGGACTACATCAACGCCCACGGCACCTCCACCCCGGCTGGCGACGTGGCCGAGACCATGGCCATCAAGCGCGCCTTTGGTGATCATGCCTATAAACTCAGTATCAGTTCGACCAAGTCGATGACCGGCCACATGCTCGGTGCCGCAGGCGGGGCCGAGGCGGTCTTCAGCATTTTGGCTCTGTATAACCAGCTCGTGCCGCCCACCATCAACCTGGAGAATCCGGATCCGGATTGCGACCTCGACTATGTGCCCGGCACGGCCCGTGAGGCGAAGCTTGATGTGGCCCTCACCAACTCCTTTGGTTTCGGCGGCACCAACGGTACGTTGGTCTTCCGCAAAGCCGATTGAGCAGCTGACGGCCGGTTCCGAGGATGGACCGGCCGCACCCGCACACCGCATAACGACGTGCCGTATAGATTTCTGCTGAACGGCCAACCCGCCGATCAGATTCCCATCAGCGATCGGGGGCTGCAGTACGGTGACGGTTTGTTCGAAACGCTCGCCGTGATCGACTCGCGCCCGCGTTTCTGGGAGCGCCATATGGCGCGACTGAGCCGGGGCGAAACCGTGCTTGGAATGCCGCTCAGCGATAAATCGCAACTTCGGCAAGAAGCCGACATCCTGTGCGATGGCTGCGCACGAGCCGTGCTTAAACTCATCATCACCCGCGGTAGCGGGGGCCGCGGCTATCGCCCCCCGGAATCACCTGAACCGCGTCGCATTCTCTCGCTCCACCCCTGGCCCGACTACCCCGAGGCCTGGTTCCAGGAGGGCATACAGCTGAGGCTTTGTGAAATCCGCTGGAGCCGCAACCAACGCCTGGCCGGTGTGAAACATCTCAATCGACTGGAGCAGGTGCTGGCGCGCCAGGAGTGGCGGGACCCCGAGATTGCAGAGGGAGTAATGCTCGACGAGGAGGCCCGGGTGATCTCGGTCACTCAGGGTAATCTCTTTCTCGTTGAGAACCACA
>JASFJY010000524.1:0-3372 GCA_050119415.1 Chromatiales bacterium
GGTCACCGCGGCCACCGATAGCGAATACCCGAGTGATGCTCAGGTGCTTGGCGCCGTGAATCGGTTCGCCGATGCCGACGACGTGGTGGTCTGTGCCGCCGGCGGCCTACCGGGCGAACTGCACAAGCTGTGGCGTACCCGCCATCCGCGGGGTTATCACGTAGAGTACGGCTACTCCTGCATGGGTTACGAGATCGCGGGCGGGATGGGCGTCAAGATGGCGCTGCCTGAGCGCGAGGTCTATGTCCTGTTGGGCGACGGCAGCTATCTCATGCTCAACTCGGAGATCGCCACCTCGGTGATGCTGGGCTGTAAACTGATCATTGTCGTGCTCGACAACCGCGGTTTCGGCTGCATCAACCGTCTGCAGCACGGAACCGGCGGCGCGGGTTTCAACAACCTGCTGCAGGACTGCCGCACCACGCCGGATGGCGCCCCCCTGGTGGATTTTGCCGCCCATGCCCGGGCATTGGGAGCCGAGTCGGAACAGGTGGTGGGTGTAGGCGCTTTGCTGGAGGCGTTGAATCGCGCCAAGGCCGCGGACAAAACCTACGTCATCTCCCTGCGTACGGATCCCTTGATCACTACCGAGGCGGGCGGTAACTGGTGGGATGTGGCCGTGCCCGAGGTTTCCCAGCGCAATGAAGTCAATGCGGCGTATACGGCCTACCGTGACGCCAAGAAACGTCAACCCTATTAATGTAAAGAGTGCACCTAAAGGGGAGTGTATGAGTATACGAATCGGTATCAATCCGCTGACCTGGACCAACGACGATCTGCCGAGCCTCGGCGCGGAGAATTCGCTGGAAATGGCGCTCAGCGAAGGCAGGCAGGCGGGCTATGCCGGCTTCGAGTTGGGTAACAAGTTTCCGCGGGAGCCCGCTGCGCTGCGTCAAGCCCTCGAACCGTACGGTCTCGCGCTGGTCTCCGGCTGGTACAGCGGCCGACTGTTGGCGCGCGACGTAAAGGAGGAGATTGTCGCGATTCAGGACCATCTCCATCTCTTGAGGGCGTTGGGAGCCAACGTCATGGTGTTCGCCGAAGTGACCGATTGCATCCACGGCGATCGCGACACCCCGGTATCGCGCCGTCCACGGATGACCGATGCACAGTGGAAGACATTCGGGCAGCGCTTGACCGAGGTGGCGCGGTATACCCTGTCGCAGGGCGTGCGCATCGCTTATCACCATCACATGGGTACGGTGGTCGAAAGCGAACAGGATGTGGAACGATTAATGGAGGTGACCGGCGATGCGGTGGGCCTGTTGCTCGATACGGGGCATCTGACCTACGCGGGCGCCGATCCCCTGGGCGTGGCGCAGCGCCACGGCAAGCGTATCTGTCACGTTCACTGCAAGGACGTGCGTAGGCAGATCCTCAGCGAAGTGCGCAACCGCGATACCAGTTTTCTCGATGCTGTATTGGCCGGGGTGTTTACCGTTCCCGGCGACGGCTGCATCGATTACCTACCGATCTTCGAAAGTCTCAAACGGGACGGCTATGAGGGTTGGCTGGTGGTCGAGGCGGAGCAGGATCCGGCTATCGCCCATCCCCTGACCTATGCCACCAAGGGTTACAACTATCTACACAAAACCGCCACCCAGGTCTGGGGTGGCGGCTCGTTGCAGTAACGGAGGAACGATTTCATGAATAGTGCAAGCAACTCGGCGTCGTCCGCTGAACAACAGGGCGGCGTCAAGGTGATACGCCACTACATCAACGGCCGGCAGGTGCCGGGCACCAGCGGGCGTTTCGGTGACGTCTACAACCCTTCCACCGGCGCCGTTGCCGCCAAGGTGCCGCTGGCGAGTGCCGATGAGACGGCGGCGGCCATCGCGGTGGCGGCGGAGGCCTTCCCGCGCTGGCGCGACACCACGCCGCTGCGCCGTGCCCGCATCCTGTTCAAATTCAAAGAGCTGCTGGAGCAGAACCTGGACGAGATGGCGCAGCTGGTTTCCGCCGAACACGGCAAGGTGCTTTCCGATGCCCGCGGATCGGTCATCCGTGGGATGGAAGTGGTGGAGTTCGCCTGTGGCGCTCCGCATCTGCTCAAAGGGGCTTATACGGAGAATGTGGGCACGGCGGTTGACAGCCACTCCCTGCGCCAACCTCTCGGCGTATGCGCCGGCATCACGCCTTTCAACTTCCCGGCCATGGTGCCCATGTGGATGTTCCCCATGGCATTGGCCTGTGGCAATACCTTTGTGCTGAAGATCTCCGAGAAGGTGCCCAGTACCGCGCTTAAAATGGCGGAGCTGCTCAGCGAGGCGGGTCTGCCGGACGGTGTCTTCAACGTCGTTCATGGCGACCGGGAGGCGGTGGACACCTTGTTGACCCACCCCGACGTGGCGGCGGTGAGCTTTGTCGGCTCCACCCCCGTGGCGGAGCACATCTACCGCACTTCCACGGAGCACGGCAAGCGCTGCCAGGCGTTGGGCGGTGCGAAAAACCATATGGTGGTGATGCCGGATGCCGACCTCGATCAGGCCGTCGACGCCCTGATGGGAGCGGCCTATGGTTCGGCGGGCGAGCGTTGCATGGCCATCTCCGTCGCCGTCGCCGTCGGCGACGAGGTGGGCGATGAGCTGGTGCGTCGCCTCAAGCCGCGCGTGGAGTCCATCAAGGTGCTTGCGTCCGATAATCCCGATGCCGAGATGGGCCCGCTGGTGACCCGCGAGCACCGGGAAAAGGTCAAGGGCTACGTCGATTTGGGAGTAGAGGAGGGGGCCAGTCTGGTGGTGGACGGCCGCGACTATTCCGTCGCGGGACATGAACAGGGATTCTTTCTGAACGGTTGCCTGTTCGACCATGTCAGGCCACAAATGCGCATCTATAAGGAAGAGATTTTCGGGCCGGTGTTGTGCGTGGTGCGCGTGCCCGATTTCGAAAGCGCGCTGCAACTGATCAACGACCACGAATTCGGCAACGGCACCGCCATCTTTACCCGTGATGGCGATACCGCGCGCAACTTTTCGTCGCGGGTGTTGGCAGGCATGGTGGGTGTCAACGTCCCCATTCCGGTGCCCATGGCTTTCCACAGCTTTGGCGGTTGGAAACGCTCGCTGTTCGGCGATACCCATATGCACGGTCCGGAAGGTGTGCAATTTTACACGCGCCTGAAAACCGTCACCTCGCGCTGGCCTACGGGAATTCGCGCCGGTGCCGATTTTCATATGCCGACAATGAAATAGGACTGGTTAACAGATCCTGGTAACAGCCACAGTCTCACCCTCGTGCATAACAGCTATCGCCTGGGTGAGGCTGACCATTTCTTAACATCGTCTCCGGCCTTTCCCTGTGGTCCGATTTTCACGCCGCCTAACAGCTAGCCGCTTAGCGTCACGCTATAATCGTCAAACAATATGAGACACA
>JASFJY010000525.1:0-3367 GCA_050119415.1 Chromatiales bacterium
GGTCCATTCGGTCGGCACCTTGACATCTTCCCAGGCGAGACGCTCGATGGTGTCGACCGAATGGACCAGGAACCCCTGCACATGCTTGTTGTACTCAGTGACGATGAGGATTTCCGGCCTGTCTTCGGACTGCACGCCACAGAAGTCGGGCAGATTGATCACCGGGATCATGTTGCCTCGCAAGCTGACCATGCCCTCGACCGAGGGGGGCATGTCGGGCGCGTGGGTGATCTCTGGCACCAGCATCACCTCTCGTACCTTGAAGACGTTGACGCCAAAGGTCTCCTGGCGGTCGGTTCGGAGGTCTTTTCCGAGACTGAAAAGCAGTACTTCTAGACGATTAGTACCGGCCAGGCGGGTACGGTCATCGACGGATTTGATAAAGTTTGCCATGTGCGTGATACCCAAGACGTGGAAATTGAGTGGTCCAGGTGCGGTCTGTGATCCCATCGTATTTGCCGCGATTACACGATTTAGCGGTCATGGGAAGAAAAGCTTTAGAGTTTTTAACACCTGTTCGGCGCCTCTGAGTGGTCCTGACTGGAAATATGGTGGTTTTTGCATCAAGATCCTCAAGTTGGTATTCCTAAAGGAGAAATGGCGTGAATCCGGAGAAGGTCCTTTTTGGTTTTTTCATCGTATTGGCCCTGACCCTCAATTTCGGTTTCTTCGTCGGCGAGCTGGACAACCCGGATCACCACCATGTCTATGAGCTGTTTGCGGTGATTGTGGTCAACCTGGTGGCCACGGTGCTCAAGTTTGGCGATCGCACCCAGATGGGCGCGGTGCTGCTGGCGACCAGCCTGGTGGCGATACTGCAGCTGTTCGCCGCCGCCCTGGTGTGGGCCGTGGCGGAGCATGTGACCGGCAGCGGCCTGACACCGGCGGTGACCGCCAGCGTTGTTTCCCTCTCCGGCGGGGCCATGCTGGCCAATGTGATCTCCGTGGTGCTGCTGATCATCGAAACGGTGATGCTGCGCCGCTGATCATCGGCCAGCGGGTAGCGAGCGGCGGCGCAGCATGGACAATATCATCTTCCTTATATTTCGGCGTATGCGGGCGCCCCTGTTGGCGCTGATTCTGACCTATTCGATCGCCATTCTAGGCATGGTGCTGATTCCGGGGCGGGATGCCGACGGCAACCCCTGGCACATGGACTTCTTCCACGCCTTCTACTTCGTCAGCTTTATGGCCAGCACCATCGGTTTCGGTGAGATCCCTCACGCCTTCACTGCGGCACAGCGGCTATGGGTCAGCTTTTCTATCTTCTTCACCGTGGTGGTGTGGCTCTACTCCATCGGCACCGTGCTGGCCCTGCTGAAAGACGAGATCTTCCAGCGCGCCCTTACCGAGCGTCGTTTTGCCCGTAAGGTCAGCCGTCTGCGCGAGCCTTTCTACCTGATATGCGGTTACGGCCAGACCGGTGAGGCGTTGGTCCGTTCCCTCACCGAACGCAATCAGCATGCGGTGGTGATCGATATCCTGGAGGAGCGGGTCAACATCCTGCAGTTGGAGAATCTGCGTGAATATGTGCCCGGCCTGTGCGGCGACGGGCGCCAGCCGGCCCACCTGCTGGAGGCGGGGCTCAACCATGCGCTGTGCCAGGGGGTGGTGGCCCTGACCAACTCCAACGAGGCCAACCTGAAGATCGCCATCACGGCCAAGCTGCTGCATCCCGAAATCGAGGTGATTTGTCGTGCCGACTCCCACGACATCGAGGCCAATATGGCGTCCTTCGGCACCGATCACATCATCGACCCCTTCGACACCTTTGCCTTGCACCTGGCCACCGCCATTCAGGCCCCCTGTCTCAGCCTGCTGCAGGATTGGCTCTCACTTGGGCGCAGCGATCTGCTCAAGGAGCCTGTTTATCCTCCGAGCCAGGGGCTTTGGGTAATCTGTGGCTATGGCCGTTTCGGAAAAGCAGTCTATGAAAAGCTGATTCGCGAGGGTCTGGAGGTGGTGGTGATCGAGGCCAATCCCGACACCACCGGCATTCCCTCAACCGCCTTCGTGCTGGGTCGCGGCACCGAGGCGGAGACTCTCTCCCTGGCCAATATCGAGCGTGCTGTCGGCCTGGTGGCGGGTACCGACAACGACGCCAACAATCTCTCCATCATCATGACCGCCCGGGAACTCAACCCGGACCTGTTTGTCATCCTGCGGCAGAACCGCAAGGACAACGACCCGGTGATCGAGGCGGTGGGTGCCGACATGGTGATGCAGCCCAGCCAGATTATCGCCAATCAGATCCGCGTGCTGCTGGGTGCGCCCATGCAGCACCAGTTCGTCAAGCTGGTGCTGCATCAGGAGGATGCGTGGGCCTGTGAGCTGATCAGCCGCCTCTCCGCCTTGGTTACCCGTCATGCGCCGGAGGTCTGGGAGGTCGCCTTCGCCGAAGAGACTACCCATGCGGTCTGCGCTTATGTGCGTGGAGGCAGGATGTTGACGCTGGATAAGCTGATGACCGATCCGCGGGATCGACAATCTAGGCTTCCCTGTATACCACTGATGCTTCTGAGGCATAATGAGCGTACGCTGTTGCCTGATCCAAGTATCAGCGTACAGAGGGACGACCATCTGCTCTTTTGCGGTTCACACGAAGGGCGGGATCGAATGGAATGGACTCTACAGAATGAAAACGCTTTGACCTATATATTAACCGGGGAGGCCAGACCGGAGGGGTGGATATGGCGCCAACTCAGCAAAAAGGGGACAAGATGAATCCACTTCTGGAGAAACTCCACCAGGACCACATGAATCTGAGCCATCTGCTCGATCTGTTGAGTGCGCAGCTTGATGCCCTCTTCGCGGGTCACGAGTCCGATTTCGACCTGAAGATCGAGATGCTCGACTATATCGAGCACTATGCGGAGCAGTACCACCATGCGACCGAGGACAAAATCATGGAGGCGGTCTTCAAGAAGCCCGATCTGCAGGATTATCAGGGCGTGCATGAACGGGTTTTGCGCGAGCATGAGGCGCTGCTGGGATTGGCACGGCGTTTCCGAGAAACCTTGGAGGGCGTGATGCAGGGCACCGTGCTGCCGCGTGACGAGGTGGAACTGCGGGGGCGTGAGTTCATCGCCCTGCAGCGGCAGCATATCGACCTGGAGGAGCAGGAACTCTTCCCGCTTATGGACAGTGTGCTGAGCGAGAAAGAGGTGGCGAAGCTGGAGCAGAAGGTCCCACACATGGACGATCCGGTGTTTCAGCTCCAGGATTACAACCGCTTCCGAAGCCTGATCGACTACCTGGAACTGCACGAGAACGAGTGATTTTTCCCGCAGCCGTAGGTCGGATTAGCGCAGCGTAATCCGACATTTGACTGTCGCAATCTCCTGCGTTCACAACAATTATTGACGGG
>JASFJY010000526.1:0-3360 GCA_050119415.1 Chromatiales bacterium
CATTATGGCTCCGTGGCCGATCGGCTTACCATCGAAGCGGAAGGCTTGCATGCTGCAGAGGCCGGTGCACGCTATCCCCCTGACCGCCGATACGGCCCCCTTGACAATGAGTGTCGATTATCCTTTATGTAAACTAGCGAAGCCGATCGAGGTCAATTGAGTGTCGTTGAGGCAGATACGCTCCGGCTTGCCGCACCTCATATTGCCCGATTCGATGTGGATGAAAGACACTATTCGGTAGAGATATTGTTCGAAACAAATCAGATCTGCCGCACTTTGATATTGAGGGTCTGTATGCGATAACCGATCTGCCGCGGCGTCATGCCCAGAAGACGCGCCGCCTTGGCCTGCACCCAACCGGCCTGCTCCAGAGCGGCAATGACCCGTTCCCGCTCATCCAGATCCGGATCGTCGATATCGACTTTCGCTACACCACCGCCGCTAGATGAGACACCGCGCTGCAGGCTGTTCTCCAGACCGGTAAGATTGATCGCCTGTGTGTTGATCACGCCGGCTTCGCTCATCACCGCCGCACGTTCCAGACAGTTCTCCAGCTCGCGCACGTTGCCTGGCCAGTCATAGCGCATCAGCAGGCCGATGGCTGCGTCCTCGATATGCAGTTCCCGGCCCTGACTCTTTGCGATCTTGCCGACCAGAAAACGGGCCAGGTCGGAAATATCCTCGCGTCGCTCGCGCAGCGGCGGCATATTGATAGGCATCACGTTCAAACGGTAGTAGAGATCCTCGCGAAAGTTGCCCGCCTGCACTTCCGACTCCAGATCCTTGTTGGTGGCCGCCACCACCCGCACGTCGACCAGTTGGGTTTTGACCCCACCGACACGCTCAAACTCGCCCTCCTGCAAGACCCGCAACAGCTTGGCCTGGAAGGCCGGACTGATTTCACCGATCTCATCGAGAAAGATGGTGCCGCCGTGAGCCTGTTCGAAACGCCCCTTACGTTGATTCACCGCGCCGGTGAAGGCCCCCTTCTCGTGGCCGAACAGCTCCGACTCCAACAAGGTATCGGGCAACGCAGCGCAGTTGAGTTTGATAAAAGGCCCGTTGGCGCGGGGCGAGTTGTAGTGAATGGCGTTGGCGATCAGCTCCTTGCCCGTGCCCGACTCACCACGCACCAGCACCGTGGTGTTCCACTTCGCAACCTGGCGCACCTGTTCGAACACCAAGCGCATGCTGCGGGTGTGGCCGACCATATTGGAAAAGCCGTGCTCACCGCGCACCTTACGGCGCAAGGAGTCACGCTCGCGCTTCAGCGCCAACTGCTCGTCTTCGACCTTTTTCGCCAGGCGCACACTCTGACCGATCAGGTTGCCGACCATCTGCAGGAAGCGGCTCTGACGTTCAAGCATATTCAGGCTACCGGAGGGCTGGGCCGCCAGCACTCCCGCGGTGTGGTCGCCGATGGGTATGGGCACGCCGATGAAAGGCAGCTCCGTATCATAGATACCCAGCCGGTCGAGAAAGCGGTCTTCATCCGAGATCCGTTGCACCACCAGCGGCTCGCCTCTCTCCATGATAGTTCCCACCACCCCCTCGCCCAGCTTATAACGCACGGCGTTGAAGGGCACCGGATTCTCATGTAATGCACTAACCAGCAGATCGCCGCTCTGCCCATCCAGCAGACAGATCATGCCGTGACGCATATTGCTGGTGTCGTTGAGTGTTTTTAACAACTCGGTCAGGGTCTCACGAAAGTCAAGTGAACGACTGAGCACCTGGCTTACCTGGTAGAGGCTCTCCAACTCCGACTCCATGGCGGAGTTGTGGAACTTACTCAGACTCTCATCGCAATGGTCATCGGGAGAATTCATCGATTCACTCCCCTCCCGCACCCTTTATGGGCAGTCTGACGGTAACACGGCATCCGCCGATAAAATCAGCATCGATCTCCATATTGCCTCCATGTCCGATAACAACTTCCTGGGCCATGGTCAGTCCCATGCCCGCATGCTCACGCGGCTCTGTCCAGCCGCAGAAAAAGGGTTCAAATACTTTTAGGCGATGTGCCTTCGGCACGCCGGGGCCGTTATCCATCACCTCGATCACCAGCTCCTGGCCATCCACGCGGGTCTCCAGGCGAATCTCGCGATAGTCCTGATCGGACTCGTGCAAGGCCTGTAGCGAGTTGTCAATCAGGTATTTGAAAAGACCGCGTAGCGCATTGGCCCGTCCGTTGACTCCCGGCAGCACCGGCGCCGGACGCCAATCCACAATCACGCCACCGGCCAGCAGTTTGTTGGTGCTCAGACGCAGCACTTCATGCAGCAATTCGTTGATATTGACCAGGTTCGATTGTTCGACGGTGGGGCTGGGCAGTGCGGCATGCAGACTCTCCATCGCCTCGTCACCGCTCTCCAGCGCCTGTTGCAACACCTGACGCAGGCCGCCCTGATCAGCGCCGGCCGTAGGCATGGAGAGAGCGGCCTTGATCACGTTCAGCGGCACCTGGAGTTTAAAAATCGCCCCGGAGATGGCTTCGCGCATGGTCTGCACCATCTGCTGTTCCGCCATGCTGGCGCGAATCATGTTGAGCCGTGCTTCGTTGATGCGCCGGCGGCTGTGAGTGACCTCGTTGGCGATCAGCAGCAGACAGCTGCGTGTGGCGTCGCTGCCCCTGAAGTAGTTTTGCGCCGCCTCGTCCTGCTCCGCCACACGAACACCGGAACAGGCGAACCAGCGGGGCGAAGCGCTGCCGGGCGGATCGAGCCGCACTTCCACATTGGTAAAACCTGAGCCCACTTGGCAGGCGTTAGCAAGATCGAAACCGATCTGCTGTTCCAACGCGTCGAGAAACAGATTGACCGGCTCCACCCCCCTGAAGTCGCCCATCAGCGCCTTGTAGGCGTGGTTGTCCAGCAGAACCCGACGATCGCTATCCACCATCGCCACTACCATCGGCGCGGCATCCAGGGCCGCTTCGGTCAAACCTTTTTGAAACTTCAGCCGCTGCTCAAGTTGGTGCACTTCGGTGATATCCCGGTGCATACCCAGGTAGTAGGCCACCTGTTTCTGCTCGTTCAATACGGGAGCAATCACCAGCTCGGCGAGATACTCCTGCTTGTCTTTGCGGTGGTTGACCAGGGTACCCTGCCAGACCCGGCGATCCTGGATGGTCTCCCACAGATCCTGATAGACCTCGAGCGGCGTCGACTTGCTGGAGAGCACCGATTCGTTTCTACCTACCACCTGATCCCGGCCGTAGCCGGTGAGTGTCTCAAAGGCGCGGTTCACATAAAGGATCCGCGCCGTCGGATCGGTTATGGAGATGGCAATGGGCGCCTGTTCGACCGCCTCGAGAAAGAGCTTCGGTGGCAGATATTGCTGGGTACCCAAGGCGCTGAA
>JASFJY010000527.1:0-3356 GCA_050119415.1 Chromatiales bacterium
AAATTATAGGTTACTTTATTAATATGTCCAGTACATATCATGGACAATGCGACGACCAACCGCCACAAACAGATCCACCACCAGAACCGGATCCGAGGAGATTGAAATGACAACCAAATCTACCGCTAACGAATACCCAGTCCATGCTGATACCCAGGAGCACAAAATCAATAAGATAGACTCATCCGCACCAATCCAGTGGCTGAGTGCGGGTTTTAAAGACTTCAAAAGAATTCCTGGGCTGAGCCTCCTCTATGGCGCACTCTTCGCTGCAGCCACAGCAGGTGTTTTCATGTTGATTATGAACGTGCCCTGGTATGCTGTCGCCTACCTGACGGGGCTCGTGGTGCTGGGTCCGTTCCTGGCCTCAGGCCTCTATGCCGCCAGTCGCGACATAGATAGAGGGGTATCGCCCAGCATTAGCAACAGCGTCAGGTTGCTGGCAAAACGCTCAACCTACTTGGCACTCTTTTCTGTGATGCTGTCCTTAGCGATGGCGATCTGGATTCGAATATCCGCATTGATATTAGCGGTTAAGTTTAACACGCTGAGTCCCTCCATCGAAGCCTACACGGGTCTCATGAGCAGCGCTGATGGCTGGATTACTCTTACCTACTTTATCGGCATGGGATTTGTGCTGGTTTCAGCAGTCTTTATCATGAGTGCCGTTGCTGTTCCTATGATACTGGACAAGGACACGGACTTTATCACTGCAATGCATACCAGCTATCGCGCCGTCATCCAAAATCCCGGTCCCATGGCAGTGTGGGCCATGATCATTGTCGCTCTGACCGCCATCGGAGTCGCAACCGCTTTTATCGGTCTGGCCGTGATTTTCCCGATCCTTGGCTATGCGACTTGGCATAGTTACCGTTCACTGGTTGAGTCCTGAAATTGTCATACCGGCCTCCCCCCATCTTCTCATAGCTGGGGGGAAGGCTTGGTACCTACAGCAGGCATCCAGCATATAATCGCCACAAGCAGGCAACCACATAGCTTTGGACTTTTTTACGATGTTATGAGATTGAGGGAAATCACTGAAACATTTGGGCTAGGGCTCGAAAGGTAAACCGAGAAAATCATACAATTTACCTGAATCACTGAGCCTAAGCCGTTCCATCACATCAAGTATGTGCGTCGCTGTAAATTCGGGTGATTGCAGTTGAAATTCAGGAACATTGCGCGTGTATGGTGCTGATAAAGAAGTCTCAGTGGTACCTGGCTGTAATCCAACAATCACCATAGGCTGCCTTTTTAATCCCATCTCTATGGCGTAGTTTTTAAGCAGCATGTTGAGCGCTGCCTTGCTGGCACGATAGGAGTGCCAACCTCCTAGACGATTATCGCTGATACTGCCCACGCGAGCAGACAGAACACCTATTCTGCTTACGATATCCTTACTCATCAGCGGTATAAGGTGCTTTATCAGCAAGGCTGGACCAATCGCATTCACCCGGAAGGCGTAGATCAGGTGATCGGCATCCAGGCTTTTGTAGGTTTTTTCGGGCAAATAGCGATCATCATGTAACCAGCCGGTCGCCAGCAATGCCATATCGATGTTTAAATCTGATGGCATTTGTCCAAGAGCTTCAATGATCGAGGCTTCCTCAAGTATATCGCAGGGCAGGTCTATGGTGAGGTTTGGCAGTGGCTTCAGCCGATCAGGGTCACGGACCAGACGGACGATGCCGCTTGCCGGGTATCGTTTGCACAGTTCCTTGCACAGGGCTTGCCCAATACCACCAGAAGCACCGGCAACGAGGATGCATTTCGGCAATTTGAATTCAGGCTCTGGATCGCGGTCCATGATCGAGTTGCTCACAGTTAAGCCGCAACAAATTCTAATCGTCTCTGAATATCAAGCTTGAATCATTCGCCCAATACATTGGCACTGGTCTATGAACTGCTATCCATTACGCCCCGTGATTTAACGCAGCAGTGGGTTGCATCAATTGAGACAATAAAAGCATAGAAAACCACGTGTTAGTTTCTTTTCTAAGCGGCCGGGTGAAACATTCAGGCTAGAGCAGAAGCCGCCGAATATCGCCCAACAGCGCGGAGAGCAGCGTGGTGAACCGTGCCCCGTCGGCGCCGTCGATCACCCGGTGGTCATAGGAGAGAGAGAGCGGCAGCATGAGCCTGGGCTGGAAGGCAGCGCCATCCCACACCGGCTTCATGTTGCCGCGGGAGACACCGAGGATCGCCACCTCGGGCGCATTGACGATCGGCGTAAAGGCGGTGCCGCCAATGCCGCCCAGGCTGGAGATGGAGAAGCATCCCCCCTGCAGGTCGCCGGGAGACAACTTACCCTCTCGCGCCTTGGCGCTGACCACCATCAGTTCCCGCGCCAGATCGAACAGCCCTTTCTGATCAACATCGCGAATCACAGGCACCATCAAGCCATTTGGTGTATCGACGGCAATGCCGACATGGACATAGCGGCGATAGATCAGACTGTCGCCCTCGGGGGCCAGGGCGGCGTTGAAGATCGGCATCTGCTTGAGCGCGGCGGCCACCGCCTTCATAAGGAAGGGCATGAAGGTGAGACGGACCTCCTGTTTCTCCGCCTCGACCTTCTGCGCCTTGCGGAAGGCCTCCAACTCGGTAATGTCCGCCTCGTCGAATTGGGTAACATGCGGAACGGTCAGCCAACAGCGATGCAGATGGGCGCCGCTAATCTTCTTGATTCGGTTGAGCGGCTGGCTCTTAATCTCACCAAATTTTGCATAGTCGACCTCGGCCCCCGCCGGCAAATCGAAGGCAAAGGCGCCCGGCCTGGTTACCTGTCCGCCCTGCAGTGAGCGTTTAACGAACTGCTGCACATCATCCCGCGTCACCCGACCCTTGGCTCCGCTACCCTTGACCAGGTGGAGCTCAACTCCCAGCTCCCGGGCAAAACGGCGCACACTGGGGCTGGCGTGGGGTATCTTGCCTTCGGCGACCGCTTCCCCCCCGGGAACCGGAGGAACCAACGACACCTTGTCTCCCGGTCGGCGTCGGGATTCGCTCGCCGCGGGGGCCGGTGCCTGCACAGATTCGACCTCCTCAGCGGAAGGCGCAGGCGCTTGACTCTTCGAGATCTGTTCCTCGGTGGATTCACCCTGGGTTTCCAGGGTGAGTATCTTGTCGCCCTCGCTGATCCGGTCTCCCACTTTCACCGTCAACGACTTCACCACGCCCGCCCGGGGCGAGGGGATCTCCATGGTCGCCTTGTCGCTTTCCAGCGTCAACAGTGAATCCTCGACGGCGACTTCGTCGCCCTCGGAAACCAGTATCTCGATGATCTCGACCGATTCAAAATCACCGATATCAGGCAACAGTACATCTGTAGTATTTGCCACTTCTATTCCTCTTCC
>JASFJY010000528.1:0-3349 GCA_050119415.1 Chromatiales bacterium
AGGTACCTACAATGCAACACTCACAGTAACTGATAACAGCGGCGCCACTGACACGGCATCAACCACCATTACCGTAAATACCACTACTAGCACCTATTCTCTGAGCGGAAACATCACTTCGGCCAACAATATCTCTGTGGATAGCGATCTAAACGACCCTCAGGCACCTTATGCAACAAACGACCAGGCTGAAGATGCTCAGGCACTATCCAACCCTGTAATGGTTAACGGTTTTGTCAGCGAGTCACCGAGTGGCGTCACTGGTGACCGTTTCGAAACCACATCAGACATGAACGATATTTATCGAACCTCCCTTTATGCAGGTCAGTACGTTTCATTACGTGTCGCCAATTTTGATGACACAGCACCTACCACGAACGACGTTGACATCTTGCTCTATGACAACAACCTAAACTTGGTTGCTGAATCTCAAAGTCAGACAGAATTTGAGTCGATAGCCGTACCGAGTGACGGAGAATACTACATTCAAGTGACGGCAAATAGCGGTCTCAATAAATATGTACTCAGCATTGGCTCTACTTCACTGGCCAGCACTCAGGACGCCAGAGGCTGGACAGCCGACTTCGCCCTCGATCAGGCGATCATAGACAGGCGCTCTGAATTAGTCAGTAGACAGTCCATTGAGGCGCTCTCTCAGCTGAGTGGCGTTAGACTCTCTCATGACAGCACTAAGCGTCTCTCACTATTGCACCTAGATCCAGAAGTTTCAACAAAAGCGCTGCTCAGAGCACTGAAAGGAGATGAGCAAGCACTGGAAACAGAGACCTGGTACGAAAGCTTACCACAGGAAACACGCCGTAAGATCGACACACTAAGCCTCATTAAACAATTGAATCAGCAGTCCGGTATTGTTTCCGCCATACCTAATTTTAAATACCATGCCACGCTGGAGCCGAATGACACTTATTTCAGCTACCAGATGCACTACCAGCAGATACGTCTTTCACAGGCCTGGGATATTACGACAGGGACACCTGACTCCGGCAATGTCATCGTTGCTGTGGTGGACTCCGGATTAGCGATGGATCACGATGATTTTGACGGACAACTGGTCGACGGTTACGACTTCGTCTCCGATAGCGAAACGTCCAATGATGGAGACGGCATCGACAACTATCCGAATGATCCTGGCAGCAGCACCAATCCAGGCGAGAGCACCTTCCACGGCACTCATGTAGCCGGCACTATTGCAGCGGCGAGTAATAACAGCCTTGGCGTTACAGGGGTCTCCTGGGGAGCAAAAATCATGCCCCTACGCGCTTTAGGCTTGGGTAACCAAGGAACATCATACGACATCGTTCAGGCCATCCGATATGCTGTTGGGCTGAGTAACGACAGCAACACGCTTCCTTCCCAAACAGCTGACATCATCAATCTCAGCCTGGCAGGCTCCGGCTACGATCAAGCGCTACAAGATCTGTTTACACAAGTACACGATTCCGGTGTAATCGTGGTTGCTGCAGCTGGCAACAGCAACACTTCAGTACTTTTTTATCCGGCCTCCTATGACGATGTCATCTCTGTCAGCGCTATGGACTGGCAGAATAACAAAGCCCCCTATTCGAATTACGGCAGTAAGATAGATGTCGGGGCACCCGGAGGGAATGTGCAGGTAGACACGAACGGTGATGGATATGGTGATGGCGTGCTGAGTTGTGTCATTAATGACTCTAGTGGTGATAGAATATCGAATTACGCTTTTTATCACGGCACATCAATGGCATCTCCCCATATCGCAGGAGTTATCGCTTTGATGAAAGCTATCTACCCTGATCTGACACCGACTGAATTTGACACCCTGCTTGCCAATGGTGATTTGACTGAAGACCTGGGTGATTCCGGCAGAGATGATATCTACGGTTATGGAATGATAGATGCTCTCAAGGCGGTTGAGGCCGCACAGAAGGCGGCAGGCTCTACACCATTGAATACAGTCACGGCAACGCCTACCAGCTTTGATTTCGGCGCCTCCTCGCAATCCACTACGATCACCCTGACTGGACAAGGCACCATGCCTCCAAGCATCACCGGCTTCAATAGCAGCAAAAACTGGCTATCGGTAACGGCCGGAACGATTGACACTAACGGCTTGGGCGAATATATCCTAACAGTCGATCGAAGCGGCCTGGTGGATGCCACCTACACAGCAACTGTTGATTTTAGCCTAAGTGATGGTAAGACCATCAGTATCGCAATATCAATGCAAGTCCTGACGGAATCAACGGATAACACAGGAAACGCAGGATTTCTCTATCTTGTTCTGTTTGACACTTCCCAAAACAAGCTGAAGCAGTTGAACCTAAGTCCCACTAATGGAAGCTACCCCTATCAGTTAGATGATGTCGCTGCAGGAGACTACTACCTCATCGCGGGATCGGATATTGATAATGACGGCAATATCTGTGAAGTCGGTGAAAGTTGCGGTGCCTATCCTTTGCATAATGAGGCAGAGATCGTGACAGTGGACCGTAATCATAGTGGCCTTGATTTCAGCGCCACCATTAACTCTGGGTTCAGCAATATGGGCAGTACAAATCTCTCTCTACCTTTGGAAGGTATCTCTATCAAAAACTCAACTACCGATCAACCATGAATAGAGGTTACTTTATATTATTAACCCGGCAACCAAATATGTCGTGTTCAGCCGCAGTATGCCAGCCAACAGCAAGGCGCACTTCGCAGGGATAAGTGGCACATGGGTGTGCCGTTTACGGACCGAAGGATGGAATGGCATGCCCTTTCCAAGAAGTGCAACGCAGAAGTGGCCCAGTAGCGGGGCTCCCTTTGGGCCAAACCACAAGCGCCATTGGCGGTGTTATGCTCGCTTGAATTAGCAACGGCTAGTCCTGCGCTCGCATGCCTTGCCAATGGCGCTTGTAATTCGGCTAAATGTTACTGAATTTACCGCACGGCCCACTAGTTTCTCGTACTCTTGTCTCATAAGCTGACGACTATCATCTCCAGCCGCAAGACCTCGCTATGCTCGGCTATAACGCTGGCCTTTCCTCTTGATAGGGGCCATTTGATCTCAGAACATGCTATCAGTCAGTTTCACCCGAGCTGATCACCATCAACGCTCACCGGCTCGAGGCAAGGTGGGGAGTCACCCCCACCACAACCTTCTCTAACACTGCACAATGCCGTTAAAAAAGCGACTAATTACAGCTAAAAACCGAATTCATAGCGGCACACCAATGGCCGCGAGCACAGCTGCGGATACCCTCATGCGATCAGCTTGATGGCGATCTCTTCTCCCCGCTTAGCCGACTCCACATACTCCGGCATTTTGTCGAAGTTGAGATACTTGTAGATCTCAGGCGCCATAGAG
>JASFJY010000529.1:0-3346 GCA_050119415.1 Chromatiales bacterium
TGCTCAATCATCAATAGCTTGCTATTGACTCAATCGCAAATCCGCATCTGAACGACGATCCCGGCACGATCATCGCGTTCCCGGATGAAACATTCGGGCTAACCCGACCTACGCCTATTGAGGCGTGGCACAGGGAAGTGCTGTTTACGGACAGAAGGATGGATTCATTCGCAAATCCGCATTTGAACGACGAACCCGGTACATTAACCGCGGTCCCGTGTGAAACATTCGTACTAAACGACAATGCAGCAGGCGTGGATAGAATCAAAGGTGATTAATTATTTATATGTATCAATAACCATAACTAATTGACACTGAAATCTCAAACGACTTCCTGTATATTACGCCGGTCAATTCATATCATTGGGTGAACAAATGGTTTCCTTTGTTGCCTCTGGCCGGTCAGCGTCAGTCGCCAACCGCAGGAATCAGAAACCTTCGAAGTAATAACTTAGAGAATAACGATGCTGCTAAGACCCGATATCGACCCGCAAGAGACTCAGGAGTGGTTGGAAGCACTGGAGGCGGTGCTCGAAAACGAGGGTGTCGACCGTGCCCATTTTCTTATCGAGAGAATGGTCGACAAGGCTCGCCGCTCCGGCGCCTATCTGCCGTTCAGCGCGAATACCGCCTATGTCAACACCATCCCGGTGATCAAACAGAAACGGTTTCCCGGGGATCGCGCCATGGAGCGGCGCATCCGCTCCTTCATTCGCTGGAACGCCATGGCCATGGTGGTGCAAGCGAACCGCATCTCTACCGAGTTGGGCGGACACATTTCCAGCTTCGCCTCCAGCGCCACCCTTTTCGATGTCGGCTTCAACCACTTCTTCCATGCGCCGACCGAGGAGCGTGATGGCGACCTGATCTTTTTTCAGGGTCACTCGGCGCCGGGCATCTATGCGCGCGCCTTTCTGGAAGGACGCCTTTCCGAGGATCTGCTCTACAGCTTCCGCCAGGAGGTAGACGGCAACGGACTCTCCTCCTATCCCCATCCCTGGCTAATGCCGGGCTTTTGGCAGTTCCCCACCGTCTCCATGGGGCTGGGGCCGCTGATGGCGATCTATCAGGCCCGTTTCATGCGTTATCTGGGTGATCGGGGGAGAGTGAGCGCGGACGACCGCAAGGTTTGGGCCTTCTGCGGCGATGGTGAGATGGACGAACCGGAGGCGCTGGGCGCGATCTCCCTGGCCGGGCGGGAACGGCTGGACAATCTGATCTTTGTCATCAACTGCAACTTGCAACGCTTGGATGGACCGGTGCGCGGCAACGGCAAGATCATCCAAGAGCTGGAGGCGGTCTTCCGTGGCGCCGGCTGGAATGTGATCAAGGTGATCTGGGGCGGCTATTGGGATCCCCTGTTTGCCCGTGACAAGAACGGCACCCTGCTCAAACGTATGGAAGAGTGTGTGGATGGCGACTATCAGGCCTACAAGGCAAAGGGCGGTGCCTATACCCGCGAGCATTTCTTCGGCAAATATCCCGAGTTGGAAGAGATGGTGGCCAACATGACCGACGAGGATATCTGGCGCCTCAATCGAGGCGGTCACGATCCGCATAAGGTCTATGCGGCCTATGCCGAGGCGGTGGCCCACAAAGGACAACCGACGGTGATTCTGGCCAAGACGGTAAAGGGCTATGGTATGGGCGTCGCGGGCGAGGGTCAGAACATTACCCACTCGCAGAAGAAGATGGGGGAGGCGGCGCTCAAGGCATTCAGGGATCGCTTCAACATTCCGATCTCGGATGACCAGATCGGCGCTGCACCCTTCTACAAGCCGCCAGCGGATAGCGATGAGATGAAGTACATGCACGAGCGGCGTCAGGCGCTCGGTGGTTATCTGCCACAGCGGCGCAGCAAGGTGGAGCCGTTACAGGTGCCCCAGCTGGAGAATTTCAAGGTGCTGCTCGAGGGTGGTGGGGAGCGTGAACAGTCGACCACCATGGCCTTCGTGCGTCTGCTCAATATTCTGATCCGTGATAAAAAGGTCGGTAAACAGATTGTGCCGATCGTGCCCGACGAGGCGCGTACCTTCGGCATGGAGGGGATGTTCCGCCAACTCGGCATCTACTCCTCGGTGGGTCAGCTCTACGAGCCGGTCGACGCCGATCAGGTGATGTTCTATCGGGAGGACAAAAAAGGACAGATTTTGCAGGAGGGTATCAACGAGGCCGGCGCCATGTCCTCGTGGATCGCGGCTGCAACCGCCTATAGCAATCACGGGATCAGCATGATCCCCTTCTATATCTACTACTCAATGTTCGGTTTCCAGCGTATCGGCGATCTCGCTTGGGCGGCGGGTGACATGCAGGCACGGGGTTTCCTGATCGGCGGTACCGCCGGGCGCACCACCCTTGCGGGTGAGGGGCTGCAGCACCAGGACGGTCACAGCCATCTGCTGGCTTCCACCATTCCGAATTGTGTCTCCTATGACCCGGCCTTCGCCTATGAACTGGCAGTTATTGTCCAGGCTGGTATGCGCCGCATGTATCAGGAGCTGGAGAACATTTTCTACTACATAACGGTGATGAACGAAAACTATCTCCAGCCCGCCATGCCGGAAGGGGTAGAGGAGGGCATAGTCCGCGGAATCTATCCGCTGCAGCAGGGCGGCAAGCGCAAGCTTAGGGTGCAACTGCTGGGCAGCGGCGCCATCCTGCGCGAGGTGATTGCGGCCGCGGAGCTGCTGGAGAAGGACTTCCAAGTTTCCGCTGACATCTGGAGTGTCACCAGTTTCAACGAACTGCGACGCGACGGCCTGGATGTGGAGCGTTGGAACATGTTGCATCCGCAAGAGAAGCCGCGCAGCAGTTATGTGACGGACCAGCTGAGTGGCCGCAAAGGACCGATTATCGCCGCCACCGACTACATGCGCAGTTATGCCGAGCAGATCCGCCCCTACCTGGATGCGCGCTACAGCGTACTGGGCACGGACGGTTTCGGCCGCAGTGACATGCGCAGCCAGTTGCGGAAGTTTTTCGAAGTGAATCGTTATTACGTTGCAATCGCGGCATTGAAGGCGCTGGCCGACGAGGGTGCGATCAAGCCCGAAATCGTCAGTCAGGCGATGGATAAGTACAAGATCGATCCTGACAAGCCAAATCCGACCAAGGTCTGAGACGCGCCGATGCGCGGCTTGCGGGTGTCATGCATCCGCGGCATAGCTGCCGCGGGTTCCGAGACAGACGAGGTTGATGCCGTCAAGATGGAAGAGGAATAGAAGTGGCAAATACTACAGATGTACTGTTGCCTGATATCGGTGATTTTGAATCGGTCGAGATCATCGAGATACTGGTTTCCGAGGGCGACGAAGTCGCCGTCGAGGATTCACTGCTGACGCTGGAA
>JASFJY010000530.1:0-3344 GCA_050119415.1 Chromatiales bacterium
AGACTGGCGCTCGGCAGCAGCTCCAACGCCTGAACCTTGGTCAGTTGTTGAACCACAAGCGCTGGATAGCTGAAATCGCTTGTCGAGGCGCTGATGGAGACCCCTGTGAGTACGGCGGGTCCCGCGACCGTGCCTTGCACCGTGTTGGAGGAGTCTATTACCTCGGCGCTGACCGCTTTGGCATTCGTGGTGGTTAGGCTGACTTCAGTGGTCGGTGTGCCGCTCACGCCTCCTCCGCCCCCTCCGCCACCGCAAGCAGTGATCACTAGGGTTGTAACGGCAAAGGCCGGAAGAGTGAGATGTCTCTTGATGGATTTCATACTGATCCTCCACGTATGATTATGTAAGCCAACTTTTAAGCAACCTCTGATCAATTCATGAATCGGCTCGTGTCAGCCGGAACGCCCCGGCTCTGCGTTGAAACGCTTCGCCACAGCGGGTTATTGCGCGCGCTTTTCGCCCAGATCCGGAAGGTCTTATCCAGAATTGATCAGAGGTTCCTTAAAAAACGACTGATAAACAATTATAATATATGAAAAATCGACAGACTTGTGGAGTAATTCACATTCCCGGCCTTAAGTATGACGCGGTCCGTTAAAAAAACCATATCTTCTTATTCTCAAGATTACATTGAGTCCGAATGTTTCATTCGATAACGCGATGATCGCGCCGGAATCGTCGTTCAGATGCGCATTTCAATTGAGCTGTAGGTCGGGTTAGCGCAGCGTAACCCGACAACTTTCTGGAATATCAGTAAAGTACAAAGTGTAACCGACCCAGGCTGAACGCGCCCTCGCACCGAGGTCGCCGATCAATGCTGAGCATTGAGCAGGGGCGCCAGCTCGTCGGCCAGGGTCCGACCCAACTGCTCCAGCGCCGCGCTGGCGGCCGCCACCGCGGCCTCCATGTCGCCACCTTCAACCGCTGCCTCGAAAGGCCGCCGCCCCAGTCGCACCAACCTTCCCTGGGGCTGTGCCAGCAGGATCCAGCCGGCCTCCAGCCGTATCCGCCCCCCCTGCCGCTCGAAGCGGTTGATGGACAACACCACCTCGTAGTCGGGGCGCACACTGCTGTGCCAGGGATAGCCGATGACCTGCGCCCCGGTCAGTTCCCGCTGCAACTGGTTGCGCAACACCTGGATGGCGTTCTCCTGCAGCGTGCCGCCCCAGCGGTCGAACTCATGCAGTTTCAGGCGGTGGAGGGTGCTGCGTTCGACCATCTGGGGCCGATCCAGATAGCTGGCGAGCTGCACCGGGCCAAGCCCGATCAGAGGCAGTGTCTGGCCGGGAACGCCGGGCTGCGGCATCGCCGGCGGCGGCGAGCCGCCCTCCAGCCGATAGAAACGGGAAGGCGGGGATGGCGTGGCGCAGCCAGCCAGCAGCAACGCCAGCGATAACACAGCGGCAGGCACTTTTTCAATCATCACTGTTTACCTTGCAACAGGGCTTCGGGGTGGCGTTCCAGATAGTCCGACATCACACGAATAGAGCGTGCCGCCGCCGTCAACTCCCGCAGGGCGGCGTTCATCTCCGAGATCAGGGGGGAGTCCTGGCGAATCATCCGATCGGCCGAAGCGGCCGTCTGCCGGACCTGCGCGAATGTCGCCTCGCCGCTGGCCATTGTGCTGTCCCAGCCGGCGAAGGCCAGATCGAGACGCTCACCGGTATGCCGGAGCATGGCGCGTGTCTCCTTCACCGTGACGTGCAGTTCATCCAGAAAGGCCCGGGCGTCTCGCAATCCCACCCGGGTGTCGGCCAACAGCTGCGGCAGCTCACTCTCCAACTGGCGGGTGAGGCTGTCGAGGCTCCCGGCCACATGCTCGAGGCCCTCCATGGACCTCTCCAGCTTACCCTCCGCCACGGCGTTGTTGATAATGCTAAATACCTTGGAGATCTGCAGGGTCATGCGCTCCAGAGGAAGCTCCTCCAGGGCACTGGTGATCTTCT
Source organism: Chromatiales bacterium (assembly GCA_050119415.1). Taxonomy (GTDB): domain Bacteria; phylum Pseudomonadota; class Gammaproteobacteria; order Chromatiales; family Chromatiaceae; genus Thiodiazotropha. The sequence goes on from JASFJY010000530.1 coordinate 1,947, forward strand.
CCAGACTGGATTGGACAGTGGGTATCTCGGGATATTCGGTGCGGGATCCGCCGACCAGCCTCAGGGGGCTGTCCGGAATCATGTCGAGTTCGATCTCCAGTTTGCCGGTAATGATGCTCTGCAGGTTGAGGCGGGCACGCAATCCCTGGCGGATCAACTGGTGAGTGTTGAAGAGGCCTTCACTGCTGCGCATGCTGCCGTCATAACCCACCATGCGATCCTCGATACTGATGATCACAGGGATGGAGAACTGCTTGTCCTCGCTGTTGTAATCGATGCTCATGGACTCGACCTGACCGATCTTGACGCCGCGAAAATTGACCGGGGCCCCCAGCTGCAATCCCTTGATATCGCTCTCGAAATAGAGCAGATACTTGGAGGATTGCCGGGTCAGGCTGCGGTCGGAGAGCATAAACACCGTGACCACGGCGAGCAGCAGCCCGGCCAGAACGAAGGCGCCGATCAGACTCGGCTTGACGCGCCCCGGATCACTCATGAAAGCCCCTCCCCCCTCGTTTCGCCTTCGCCGCGGGTGAGGAAACCTCTGACCCGCGGATCTGTCGACGTCTGCAACAACCTTTGCGGGTCACCCGCTGCAATCATGGTCTTGCTCTCAGCGTCGAGAAAGACCGAATTGTTAGCGATAGCAAAGATGCTTGCGAGTTCATGGGTAACCACGACGACGGTGGTGCCCAGACTGCGGTTCAGTTCGAGGATGAGATCGTCCAGCAGCCGGGCGCTGAGCGGATCGAGTCCTGCCGAGGGCTCATCGAAGAAGAGCAGCTCGGGATCGAGGGCCATGGCCCTGGCCAGCCCCGCCCTTTTCTGCATCCCTCCGCTGATCTGTGAAGGATAGTAATCCTCGAATCCCCGCAATCCCACCAGGGCCAGTTTATAGCAGACCAACTCGCGGATCTGCCCCGCCGGCAGCTCGGTGTAGTGTTGCAGCGGCAGGGCGACATTCTCCGCCAGGGTCATGGAGGTCCACAGGGCGCCGCTCTGATAGAGCACCCCCATGCGGCGCATCAGGCTGTTGCGCTGCTCGGAACTGAGCGCCCAGAGCGAGCTGCCGTGGTAGATCACTTCGCCCGCCGCCGGCCGCTTGAGGCCGATCAGATGACGCAGCAGGGTACTCTTGCCGCAACCGCTCCCCCCCATAATGATGAAGACGTCCCCCCGACCGATAGCGAAGCTGAGGTTCTGTTGAATAACCACATCCCCATAGGCCATGGTCAGCTCCCTGACCTGGATAGGGACCTCGGACATGGATCTTTCCTTTAAGGCGGCCTCTCCCATGGCTCAGATACCCAAGCGATTGAAGAGAATGGTGGTGATGGCGTCCCAGATGACGATCAGCAGGATCGCTGTGACCATCGCCGAGGTGGTGGCATGCCCCAC
>JASFJY010000531.1:0-3334 GCA_050119415.1 Chromatiales bacterium
CTGATGCGCCTCGCTTTTTAAAGAGCTTTTCTTGCCGGAGTACGATTCTGCCAGTTTTCGCCCCTAGACGCACTTTTTGGCCATAAAAAAACCGCTGTGTCTCTACGCAGCGGTTTCTTCATCTTTTTTACCGGCCCTCAGCCCAGCACTTCGAGCCCTTTCTCTGCCACCAGGTTCAGCAGCTTCAACGATGGGCCGTTAGGATGTTTCTGACCTTGCTCCCACTTTTGCACGGTTGATACGCTCGTATTGAGATAGGCCGCGAACACGGCTTGACTGGCCTTGTTTCGAGTTCTGATGCGTTTGATCTGCGTTGCGGTGTATTCCTTTACCGGCGGCAGACAGAGCGCGTCGAACTCGCGCATGGTGACATCATTCATTAAACCGGCATCATGAAGGTCCTTCGCGCCTTCATGCACTACTTCCAGGATTGATTTACCCATCATTCTCTACCTCGTTTAACGCACCAGTCTTCACTGCTTTATCCAGATCTCTTTCACTGTAACTCAGCAAGATAGCGGCATAGGCCTTTAAAGCCTCCAGCTCTTTTGGCTTGATATTGGCTCGGGCATTTTAGCAAAGCCGTAAACGAAGAAGGCTTTGTCACCAACCTGGTAAGCGATCAAGGTTCTTGCTCCACCACTTTTACCCCGGCCGGCCAGCGCAACGCGCTTTTTCACCACATGACCACCCAGGTCCGCATCGATCAGACCACGCTCCATTTCATCAACCGCCGTGTGCAAGGCCTCATCATCCAGACCTTCCTTGGTTGCCCACTTGCTGAACGCCTTGTTCTTAAATATCCGCACTGCTTGTCCTTGCTTTAATACTTCGAAGTATAGCACTAAGTGCCATAGATAGAACACCCTTTTTTAGCCGCTAAAGCGATAAATGAGGAGCCCGAAGGCCCCTCGCGGCTGCTTACCAGGGCAAGCGAGCACAACTTCTTTAGTGACTCGCCTTAACTCGACTGGGGGAGCCCCTTGGGGGCGGACGGGAGGCTGGCAGTGCAAGGGCGGTACGCAAGCCCCACGGTGTTTGTGGGGCTGGAGCGCCCATGTGCTGACAGCCGTGGCGGGCGGGGGATCTAAAACAACGCGAAGCCACCTTATAAGCCCCCGGCGGGGGTTGGGGGCACACCGAGCTGGATCAGCAGGTTGAGCTTTAACTGCTCGTAGCTGAGGTTTTTGTTCAGGCCACGGATGCGGTAGTGGCGTGAGCCCAGATCGATGTGGATTTCGTGGTCTGCGATCTCGGCGTCGATACTCAGCGCCTCTTCGGGAGCGACTAAAGGGGTAAGTCATTGACCAGCAGCTCCAGGGCATGGCGCATCGAGACCCCTTCGAGCTTCATCACCCAGTCGATGGGCGAGCCCTTGGCCCCGCAGGCCGGGCAGTGGAAGAGGTTTTTGTCCGGGGTGATGATCAGCGACGGCGTCTTGTCGTCGGCATGGAAGGGGCAGTGGATGGCGTAGTGCTTGCCGTGGGGCTTCAACTCGAAGCCCCTGGCCTCGGCCAGGCGCACCAGGGAGACTTCCTGTTTGATGCGGGTCACTCTTTCGTCCGGTAGCCGTGCCATAACGCGCCCTCCTCAGAGCAAGATGGGTGTAAAACCTTGTCAACCCCTATATACAAATAATTACTACTTTATTTATCGTTCGCAAGCTTATACACAATTTGTATATTCAGCCAAGCCATTTGGAAGTCGCGTGCAAAACCGGGTTTACAATCAAAGGCATCTCATAATTCGGGAACCCATTGCGATGCCTAAACAGAAGGTCGAAGATCTAACCGATTTCGGTAAACGGTTGGTCAAGCTGCGCAAAGCTGCAGGTTATACGCAGACAGAGCTGGCTCAAGAACTTGGCGTGACCCAACGGATGGTTTCTTATTATGAGGGGCATTCGGAGTACCCCCCCGCAGCTTTATTGCCGAAGCTGTCTACGCTGCTCGGAGTCTCTTCTGACGAACTGCTCGGGATTGCCCCACTAAAGAAAGCTAAGAAACCAGATACGCGCTTACAGCGTCGTTTCCAGCAAATTGAGAAGCTGCCCCCTAAAGAACGACGGCAACTCGTCTTGTTGATTGATACATTTTTGAAGGCCAACCAGCTTCAGGAATCGGTTTGAAGTGCATATGTTTTGACTGAGTAAAACCAATAGACCTGATCCAGGGTATTGGAGCACCCCAGGCCAGTTAACCACAACCCACTATCGAGGAGTGAGTCATGGAGGGGTGTTGGTGTTAACTACGACTGAAGCAATGAACTTTTGAGCTGAATAATACAAAGAGGTTATCTAGCTCCTTCGCTATTTACAAAGACCACCAATACAAATGATCCCTAAATTCAATCATCCATGGAGCCTCACTGAGCCAGAAGCCATTCTCTTGCAACGAGAGCTAGCGACTAAAGTGATAAAAGCAGATCAGCTTAACGAGGTTCACCTTGTCGCCGGTGTTGACGCGGCTTATGAGAAGAACGGCGATAAATTGGTAACCGCTGTGGTCATTCTGGATGCTAATACTTTGGACGTTATTGAAACGGTTACTGCCGAGGATCGAGCACAATTCCCTTACATCCCAGGCTTATTTTCTTTTCGAGAACTACCGCCACTCATCAAAGCGTTTGCAAAACTGAAACACTCACCGGATTTAATTGTGTGTGACGGGCAAGGCTATGCTCATCCTCGCCGATTCGGGCTGGCTTGTCATTTAGGCGTTATTTTCGATATGCCAACAATTGGCTGCGGTAAAACCCGACTTCTCGGCGAGCATAAGGAACCTGATACGGAAAGGGGCGCTGTTGCGCCCCTTTATGATAACAGTGAAGTTATTGGCAATGTACTGAGAACTCAAAGCGGCGTTAATCCTATCTATGTTTCTATTGGTCATCGCATTTCGTTAGCAACTGCTTGTAACTGGATTTTAAAACTCTCGCCTAAATACCGCCTGCCGGAATCAACTCGGCAAGCAGATCAAGCGGTACGCAAAACCTTATAAAATTAAAGAGTCACCTCTGATCGATTATACTCCACAAAACAATCAGGCCTTTGTAATTTAAATCCTTGCAGGTCACTGAAAGAGAGCGTTTCTGATTCAATATACAGTTCCACTATATTTTTAATAGAAACCAATTTCTCAAGACTAGCAACAGTAAGCGGCGTTCTGCATATACGCAACTTTGAAGTTCCCACTAAGCGATCATTCGCTAGTAAATTATCAAACACCTCTTCATCTACAGATGATCCAGAGATATACAAATAACCAGCCCCAAACATATCAACAGTAAAGCTTTTGTCGCCAAAAATCTTGTGCTTCAAATTATCCTCAAATAA
>JASFJY010000532.1:0-3320 GCA_050119415.1 Chromatiales bacterium
AGACCGATGCGCACGGCCGGGTGGATATTGCCGTCAAGGGTATCGACGGCGGCCTTGCGCAGGGACTTGTCATCGGCGCTGAGATGGCCAAGCGCGATAACGATCTCCATTGCCTGGCGAACATCCCCGTCCGTCTCCTGCTCCAGCATCGGTTCGATGAGTTCGGCATACTCGGCACTGGGCTTGGCGAGCATCTGATTGACTGCGCTGAGCCGCTTTTTCGGCTCGGAACTGCGCAGGTCGAGCACCGCGAGGGTGCCGCGTATCTGGCTGCGCAGTCTGTTGTTAAGGGAAATTTTCTTGATCTTGCGTTTGCCGATGCTGCCCATCGGCTCATTGCTCAAGGCGTCACTGATGCGATAACCCACCTTATCCTTCGCTTCGATGACGACCAGCCGCTTGCCTTTCTTGACGTAATAGAGACGGCTCTTGAGCAGGGCCTGGAGCACCTTGATCGCCTGTTCGCCGGCGTCTTGCGCCAATAGATCCAGTGCCTGGGATTTGTCACTGAACTTTCTCGATTTCAACAGTTCCGCCGCCTGTTCCAACGCACCGGCCTCTTCTTGCGCCAGGGTGGTTGTCAACGGTGTGCCGCTCAGGCAGGCGGCCAGCAGCAGCCACTTCAATAGTTTGATCATAGGTAGGGTTGTCTCTGCTTGTGCCGCCGGCCCGGATTCACCGGGCCGGCGCTTGAAGACCTATTCAACGTAAGAGTGTGGTCACTCGTAATTCTGTCCCGAGCATTTGGCGGTCTTGACGTTGTAGTTGCCGCAGGAGAGCGGAGCGCGCCAGTCGGAGATGATGTCCCTGGAACCCGGCAGGTAGTCCGACCAGGCGTCACCGGCGACAAGACCGGCGGTTTCCCACACCACATCGAACTGACCGTCTTCCTGGATCTCGCCAATCAGCACCGGCTTGGTGATGTGGTGGTTGGGCAGCATGGCGGAGTAACCACCGGTGAGATTGGGCACGGTCACGCCTATGATGGCCTCCTGTACCGCGTCGGAGTCGGTGGTGCCCGCTTTCTCCACGGCCTTCACCCACATGTTGAAACCGATGTAGTGGGCCTCCATGGGATCGTTGGTGACGCGCTCATCTTTCTTGATGAACTTGTGCCAGGCGTCGATGAATTCGCTGTTGGCCTCCTCATCCACACTCATGAAATAGTTCCAGGCGGCGAGGTGTCCCACCAGGGGCTTGGTGTCGATGCCGGAGAGCTCCTCCTCGCCCACGGAGAAGGCGACCACGGGAATGTCTTCCGCTGAGATGCCCTGGTTGCCCAGCTCCTTGTAGAAGGGCACGTTGGCGTCACCGTTGATGGTGGAAACCACCGCCGTCTTCACACCGGCCGAACCGAACTTCTTGATCTCCGAGACGATCGACTGCCAGTCTGAATGGCCGAACGGGGTGTAGTTGATCATGATGTCCTTGTCGCCGACGCCCTTGGCCTTGAGGTAGGCTTCGAGGATCTTATTGGTGGTGCGGGGATAGACATAGTCGGTGCCCGCCAGCACCCAGCGCTCGACGCCGACTTGGTTCATTAAATAGTCGACCGCGGGAATCGCTTGCTGATTGGGCGCGGCGCCGGTGTAGAAGACATTCTTGGAAGACTCCTCCGCCTCGTACTGCACCGGATAGAAAAGCAGGCCGTTGAGTTCCTCCACCACCGGCAGTACGGATTTGCGCGACACCGAGGTCCAGTTGCCGAAGATGGCGGCGACCTTGTGCTTGCTCAGCAGTTCACGGGCCTTTTCCGCGAAAAGCGGCCAGTTGGAAGCGGGATCGACCACCACCGGCTCGAGCTTCTTACCCAGCAGCCCGCCTTTTGCGTTCTGCTCTTCGATCAGCATCAACATGGTGTCCTTGAGGGTGGTCTCACTGATCGCCATGGTTCCGGAGAGGGAGTGCAGAATACCGACCTTTATGGTGTCGGCTGCCTGAGCGCTGCCGAAGGCGGCGGCGCAGAGGGAGAGGGATAGGATAATCTTTTTCAAGCGGCTCTTTTTCATTAAATGTTGCTCCTGTTAGGGATTTGGCACCGGAATTGCTCATGTAGTGTCATGGATGTTCTGGTAGTGCCAGTATCGGGCCGCCAATGCCCTGCCACTATTCGGCGATGCACTCATGTGGATACGTCAAATGACGTATAGCCGGGAAGGGTAGGGGGGGGCGGATAGTCCGCTAGTGTGGTGTAACGTATAAATGGTACATATCAGAGGTCCACAAATGCCCCAAGACAAGGCGCAGTCCGCCGTTAATGGCCCCTCCCTTAACAAGGACTGCAACGCGGGATTGGGGCATTTGTGGGCCTCCCTTCGGGCGCGACGAGAAGCCGTCATCTGCGGCGTTGCGTCTCTTGTAAAGGGCACGCCATTGCCTGCGAGACGCGCCTTGCAGCTAACGGCTTCTCGTCACGCTGATATGTGCCATTTATACGTTACACCACACTAGGCACTGATTTGGTGCGCGCGCACAGGTTTGCGCGCGCTAATGATGCAAGTTAACCGTTATGTCTTCCGATCAGCGGGTCATACCCACCAAACGAAGCTACAACCAGTGGGTCGCCAACGAGACGCTGGAGGACTTCGCCCTGCGCTACACGGCCAGGCGGGCGCGCAAATGGTCCGATGTACGGGTCGCCAATACGGCCTTGGGCATCGTGGCCTTTCTGGCCCTGGAGGCGATCGGCGGCGCCATTACACTGCAGTACGGTTTCATCAACTCCCTGTGGGCGATCCTGGTGGTCTGCGCCCTGATCTTTCTCTTCGGACTGCCGATCTGCTACCACGCCGCCCGCTCGGGACTGGATATCGATCTACTGACCCGCGGGGCCGGTTTCGGCTATATCGGTTCGACCGTCTCCTCGCTTATCTACGCCTCCTTCACCTTTATCTTCTTTGCCCTGGAGGCGGCCATCATGTCGATGGCGCTGCAGTTGCTATTCAATATTCCGCTTGCCTGGGCCTATGTGATCAGCGCCCTGGTGGTGATTCCGCTGGTGACCCACGGCATCACCCGTATCAGCCGGTTTCAACTCTGGACCCAGCCCATCTGGGTCCTGTTACAGATCGCGCCGCTGCTCTTCATCGTCTACCACCACAGCGAGGCGGTGGCCAACTGGAGCCGGTTCACCGGAATTCACGGCGAGGCGGAGCAGGGCTTCAATCTGCTGCTTTTCGGCGCCGCCGCGGCGGTCATCTTCCCGCTCATGGCGCAGAACGGAGAGCAGGTCGATTTCCTGCGCTTTCTGCCCCGGGAGAAGGGGCATTCACTAAAGTGGTGGGCGGCCTTGACCCTCTCCGGTCTGCGCCATGAGCGGG
>JASFJY010000533.1:0-3318 GCA_050119415.1 Chromatiales bacterium
GGCCACCGCATGGGGATGCTTGGCCAAGCCGGCGGGTGCCTTTCCCCCAGGCAGCAGCAGTAGCTGGTACTCATCCGGCTTCACGGCCTCGAGTGCAAGATCGGCTGCTACGCTATGGCCATGTTTGCCCCTGATCCGACCTTGGTGAGGCGCTGCCAGATCCACCTTTACACCCTTGGCCTGCAGCTGTTGCATCGGCTCGGCCAGTTCGCTGTCTTCAAAAAGATCGGCGCTGATGATCAAGGCTCGCATTGTTCCCTATCCTTCTCCAATCGATGATCCGCTCATGCCGATGCCATCGATGCGGGTTCCGCAATCAGGGCAGCAACCATCTTCGTGGATTCGATTCAGCAGTACCGAAAAGCCAAAACGTTTAATGAGTAACGTCTTACAAGCATAGCAATAGGTATTCTCCCCCTCCTCACCGGCCACATTGCCTTGATAGACGTACCTCAATCCCTCGGTCAGTCCAATCTCGCGCGCCCGGCGTAGGGTGGCGATGCCGGTCGCTGGGCGATCCCGCATCTGGTAAGCGGGATAGAAGGCGGTGACATGCCAGGGTATCTCTTTGCCGACCGAGTGGATATAGGCGGCAATCCGCCGCAACTCCTCATCTGAGTCGTTGAGACCGGGGATCACCAGCGTGGTGACCTCCACCCAAACACCCAACTCATGGTAGAGGCGAATGGCGTCCAGAATGGGTTGCAGACGCGCGCGACTATAGTGGCGGTAGCTCTCATCGCGGAAAAACTTGAGATCGATGTTGATTGCATCCAACACCCGGGCCAACTCGCGCAAGGGCGCTTCGTTGATGAAACCATTGCTGACGAAATTGTTCATTAAGCCCTTTTTGCTCGCCAAAGCCGCGGTGTCATAAGCCAGTTCATAAAAGATGGTCGGTTCGGTAAAGGTATAGGAGAGGGAAAGGCACCCGCTTGCCAGTGCGGCCGCCACCAGTTGCGAGGGCGTAACCCGCTCTCCGGCAATCTCTCCTTCCACGGCAGCCAATTGCGGGCAGATCGGATCGGATATCCCCGCAATCTCCGGGTCGATATGTTTGGGCAGGTGGTCCTTGGGCCATTGGGAGATGTACCAGTTCTGGCAGAAGCTGCAACGCAGGCTACAACCGACGGTGGAAATCGAATAGGAAAATGAGCCGGGATGGAAGTGAAAAAGCGGTTTCTTCTCTATCGGATTCACCTCACGCGCCACCACCTTGTCGTAGACCAAGGTATAGAGCTTGCCCCTATGGTTGTAGCGCACACTACAGGCACCACGCGCACCCTCGGCGATGCGGCAATCGTGCGGACACAGGGAGCACAAAACCTTTCCCTTCGGCAGTGACTCATAAAATCGGGCTTCGTGGAGTGGGCTCATGAATTAAGCTTAATCCTGTCTCGGCTTGAGTACAGGATTTACACTGGCATGAACTGCGGGGCTAAGGCTTCTGTAATATAAAACGCACGCCTGCTTTGAAACCATCACTTTTATACAAAACCGACATGTCCCTCACCAACCATGGAACCCACATACTTCTGCTGACGGGCAATCCCGGCATTGGCAAAACCACTTTGTTGTGCAGGGTGTCTGAGCAAGTGCGTGATCTATCCATGAGTGGATTCTATACGCAAGAGCTGCGTGAGTCGGGGCAGCGCACAGGCTTCCGCCTTATCACTTTTACGGGCAGGGAGGGGATCATCGCCCATGTCGATTTCGACCACCACTGGCAGGTCGGTAAGTATGGTGTAGATGTTCCAGCCATTGACCGCTTTGCAGAGTCAACACTGACCCTGAATGAGGCGATCGATCTCTATTTCGTCGACGAAATAGGCAAGATGGAGTGCCTATCCAATCGATTTATCGATCACATGAGGTTGTTACTGTCAACCGACAAGATTGTCATTGCGACCCTGTCAAAAACAGGTGGTGGTCTCATAGCGCAGACAAAACAGTGGCCGCATAGCGAGGTTTGGGAGGTCAACAAGGCCAATAGAGACGCCATGGTGACACAGGTCATCAGCTGGCTGAAAGAGCGTGTTCACCTCACTTGATACATAATCCAGAGTATGGGCATATAGGAAAAATCGCCCTAGAAAACGTGTAGCTCAACAACAAACAATCGCCTGAGCCAGGCAGTCCAAGCTCCATTGGCCCGTCTTGGTCATCTCAACTTGAAAACGGCCGCAAGATGAGCAAAGCTGCTATTAGAGCAATTTCTTTTGTAACAGGAGGTAACAAAATGGCCAGAATGATTATTAAACATTTGGTCAAAATGAGATTGGCCCGCCTACTGGCCCATCTGCATGGAACCTTCAGCGTCGCCTGCTGAAAAAGTCCCTCCTTTTCGGCATATAGATTTGCACTTCATAATGAACGCTCGTGGCATTGCGCGTTATCCGCCAGTGGTGACCGGCAATAAGGTTCCGCCAAAGCCTTATGAAGCTCGTCTTGCCGACGCCTGCCCGTTAGCAAGCTGCATGGCCATCCCCGAAAAGAGGGGTGACGCATGAAATTCCTCTCGCTGCGCGGCCGCCTCCTGCTCTCGATCACACTGGCCATCACGCCGATCATCGCCTTGATTCTCTACACGAACCTGGAGGAGCGTTCCCGAGCCAAGCTTGAAGCCGAGCGACAGATCCGTCAGGCTGCCCAGTCGCTTGTGGCAGAGCACCAGCGCATCCTCGGCCACGCACGGCAGGTGCTGACGGATCTGGCCAGCCTGCCCGAGATTCGAGCGGCCGAGCCGTCAGCGGTGTGCGACGAAAGCCTGGCGCGTGTCCATCAGCATAATCCCACTTACAGCATCATCGTCGTCGATCCGCAGGGTGACCTGCAGTGTAGCTGGCTTCCCAGCAAGCGCCGCTTCAATTACGCCGAACGCACTTGGTTCCGCCGCGCGGTGACATCACGCCGGTTCTCCGTGGGCGATTATATTATCGGCAAGATATCCGGTTTACCCAGCCTCGGCCTGGGCCACCCGATCTACTCGAAAACGGGCCGCTTGAGGGGGGTCCTCGGCGCCGCTATAGACCTGAAATGGATGAAGCAGATGTCTGAGAATATGCCGCTGCCGGCGAATTCCGTCATGGTGCTGGTCGATACCCAAGGTAAGGTACTGCTCCGGGTACCGGACCCTGAGGGTCAGTGGTCAGGCCAGCCGGCGCCGGAGGCCGGACTGTTGACGCGCGCAGACTTCGCCGACTGCCGCGGCATCGCCGAGGTGCTCGGCCAGGACGGCATCCTGCGGTTGAGCGCCATCGAGCCTCTGCACCGCATGGAAGGCAAATGCGCCTACCTCCGGGTTGGCCTGTCCAAGCA
>JASFJY010000534.1:0-3317 GCA_050119415.1 Chromatiales bacterium
TCTCCGGCGTCATATACAGGACCGGGATGTGCAGATGCTCTCCGACATCCTGCAAACACGCATGAGTCTGGAAATGGCTGCGACGGCGGAGATGGCTGCCATCGCACGCCGTTTTCGCCCGCACGATTGTTGTCTGGTGCCTGAGAAGCGAGAGGAGCTGACCACCGAGGGCGGTCTCGATGTGGCCGGCAATCTGGATTACATGAAGGACTATTGCGGCGAACTCGCGGATGCGGGCATACGGGTCTCGCTTTTCATCGATGCCGATCTTAAGCAACTCGACGCCGCGCTCGAGGCGGGGGCGCCGGTGGTCGAGATCCATACCGGACACTATGCCGATGCACACAACAGCCGTACCCGCCACGCCGAGCTGGAGCGTATCGTCAAAGCGGTGGATCATGGCAGGCAACTGGGCTTGCAGGTCAATGCAGGACACGGACTGGACTATCACAATGTCAAGGCGATCGTCGCTATCGAGGGCATTAGCGAACTCAACATCGGCCATGCCATCATCTGCCGGGCCGTCTTTACCGGTCTGCATGGGGCAGTGCGAGATATGAAAGCGTTACTGCAACGAAACGGATAGCCCGGCGCGAGGGCGTGTTCAGCTTAGGTTGGGTTAGCGCAGCGTAACCCGACAACTGATAGGAACAATACGTACGAATGTCGGGTTACGCTGCGCTAACCCTGCCTACAGGATAGTACCCTGGGCCAGTCATGCCACCCTCTCCCTGTTGAGGGCGTCGCTAAAAAACCGTTGCGGACTAAATAAATTATTCGAGACTATTTGCGGCTTTCTTTTTTACAGCGCTCTCCATGAAGGAGAGGTAGGGTGAGAGGAGATAGCTGAGAATGGTAGGTAATCTGGATGTTTTTAAGTCTTTGCCATCGCCATTACTGCAATTGTGATCTTGCCAATATGGCAGCCGTCAAAAGCAGCAAGGTCACTACCCAGACGATGATATAGATGATCATGGCCCGTTTTGCCTTGGTCTTTTCCGCCCAGGTACGAGGCTGGATACCCTTAATCAGGAAGACCAGTTTGGCCGCCAGATTGATGCAGACGATATTGGCGGCAAGCAACAACGCTGCGCCCAGGGCATATTCGGCCTGTCCGTGACCCAGAGTCAGGCCGACGGTCGCGGCGGGCGGCAGCAGCGCCACCGCCACCATGACACCGACCAGCACACTGGGCAGTCCGGTGGTGAGGGAGAGGGCCGCAGCGGCGCCTGAAGCCAATGCCAGGGCCAGGGAGTCCATACCCACATTGGTACGGGCCAGCAGCTCGCTCGAATCCGCAAAGGGCCAGAACAAACCGATGGTGAAGGAGAGGGCGATGGCGATGGCGATGCCCGCGAGCAGGGATTTGAGGGACTTCTGCATCAATTGGACATCACCTAGCGCGGTACCCAGGCCGAATGCCAGGTTGGGGCCAAGCAGGGGGGCGATCACCATGGCGCCGATCACCACCGCCACGTTGTCCTCCACCAGACCGATCGCCGCCACCACGGTTGAGAGCATCACCAACACCACGAAGTTGACGTCGAGACGGGCGTTCTTGTCCACCAAGGCGTACATCGCCTCGCGGGTGGTGCTGGCCTTGTCCTCCGCTTTCTCCTGGTCACTCTTACCGCTGGGTAGTGTGGCGTCGACGGGTAAGACGATGATGCGGGCAGAGGCGTGGGCGCCGAGGACGGTCTGCAGTGCATCCAGGGCCGGCTGGACCTTTTCGTCGGCCACCAGCATGCGCATGGCCAGACGGCCGTCCTCGCCCTCCCAGCCGAGGCGGAAATCCCGCGCCTTGTATATCTCCGCGATCTTCGAAACGGTTGCGCTGCTGCCGCTTTGGGCGATGACTTCGATCAGCTTCATGACGTTTTATCGATAGCCTCAGGCCATGGAACGCTGCCAGAGCTGGATGCCTAGAGTGAAAAAGGCGATCGCCAATGCACCACAGGCCACAGAGAGGAATAGATTGGTCCAACTGCGTGCTTGACGCAGCAGGATCCGGCCTGCCACGAAGCTGCCGGCGGCCGTGACAATGAAACCGAATTCGCTGATGAACAACATGGTCAGCAGGGGCAGGCTTCGCTCTGCCGCTTCCCCGAGGACGCCCGATTGGAGCAATACCATGGCTAGTAGCAGTCCAATGCCGGCCGCGATCCAGGGAAATGAGAATTTCATGGGAATGTCCGATGCAACTATTGATCGGCATAGAATAACCGATATTCTAGGTTGCGGCTTATCTAGCTCGAATGTTTCACCCGGTCGCTTGGAAAAGAAACTAACTTGTGGTTTTACCGGTTATTCTTGGAACATTCGCAAAGTATATAGTGTAACCGACCACCGCTGAACGCACCCTCGAACCGGTCTCGCCGTCCAGCTGCGGTATTTGTACAATCATCAACCGTGCTTTAGCCGGTGATGTAGTTGACCAGCTGATCTATGACGAACTGCTGATTTTCGATAATGGCCTTGACCAGGTCACCGATGGAGATGATCCCCACCAGCTCGTTACCCCGCATTACCGGCAGATGGCGGACCCGCTTTTCGGTCATGACCGCCATACACTCTTCAACGTTTTGTTCCGGATGTGCCACCACTACGGGGGACGACATAACCTCCGAGACCTTCGTCTCTTTCGAGGTACGTCCTTTGAGCACGATATTGCGGGCGTAGTCCCGCTCCGAGAAGAGCCCGATCGGCCGGTTCTGTTGCAACACGACTAGGGCGCCAATCCCCTTGTCGGCCATAATCGACAGGGCTTCGAATACCGCGGTGTCTGCCGCCACGGTTTCAACATGGGTACCTTTGCTTTGCAGCAACTGATTGATCGTTTGCATGCGGGTCTCCTCCTCGGTTTTGTTTTTTTCTAACTATAGATCATCTGGCCTTATGATTTTTTCTGGCAAAACAGGGTAAAATCCCGCCATGAACTATAAAACCATCGAAGACTTCATCGGCAACACACCCCTGGTCAGGCTGCAGCGCCTGCCCGGCGAGACCGGCAATACCCTGCTGGTCAAGCTGGAGGGCAACAACCCGGCCGGTTCGGTCAAGGACCGGCCGGCGCTCAGCATGATCCGCCACGCCGAAGCCCGCGGTACCATCAAGCCCGGCGACACCCTGATCGAGGCCACCAGCGGCAACACCGGCATCGCCCTGGCGATGGCCGCCGCCATCAAGGATTATCGCATGATCCTGGTGATGCCGGAAAATATGAGCCTTGAGCGCCGCGCGGTAATGAAGGCCTTCGGCGCCGAACTGGTGCTGACCCCCAAGGAGGGCAGCATGGAAGCGGCCATCGACAAGGCGCG
>JASFJY010000535.1:0-3305 GCA_050119415.1 Chromatiales bacterium
AAGGCGGCCCTTGCATCTCCTCCTGGGGATAGTCCATGGCCACCAGCAGCATCCTGCTCGATTGCGGCATCAGATCGCATAGCATCCGTGCATAGTGTTTGCGCTGCAACGGATTGAGAGCAACCAGTGAGGCACGGTCGTAAACCGCATCTATATCCCTATTGTCCAACTGCGGCAGATTGAAGATATCGCCGCAATAGAGCTCATAGGGCCCTGCCCGCCAACACGCGAAATCGGCCTCCGCAGTGACTTCCGCTGCAAGGTTCTGCTCCTCGAAAAAACTCTCTGTGGCAAGCGGGCTCAGCTCGATACCCCGGATCCTGTATCCCTGCTCCGCCAGCCAGACCATGTCACGGCTCTTGCCGCACAGCGGCGCCAACACCAACGATCCCTGGGGCATACGCAGGGCGTGCCAGTGATTGAGCAGATGAGGATTGAACTCCACATGGTGCCAGCCGATGTTTTGATCCTTCCAGCGTTGCAACCAATTATCGTTGGGATCCCTAACCTCATCCGAGATGGACATTCACGACTCCTCGTTTGCAAGACGGCTTGCTTTGGCGGTGCCAGATAGAATAGCCGAGTTTCCAGCCGGATGTGAGCCCGCGTATAGCGTGCAAATAAAAAGCCCGCTCATGATGAGCGGGCTTTGCCGGGGAGCAACCGCAAGCGATCGGCAGATCAATTATGGATGCGCTCCTGAATGGCCTCCACCACCGCGTCGCTCTCGGTGGCGCTAACCGTCAGCAGCAAACCCTCGTTCTTGTAGAAACCGACCAACGGGACGGTCTTTTCTTTATAGACATCGAGCCGGTTGGAGATCGCCTCTTCGGTCTCGTCGTCGCGCTGGACAATCTTGCCGCCGCACTTGTCACAGACCCCCTCAACCTTGGGGGGCATGCTCTTGACGTTGTAGATGGCGCCACAATCGACACAGGTGCGGCGGGTGGTGAGGCGCTCGAGGATGACGTCGCGCGGCACATCGATCTCGACGGCGAAGTCGAGACTGACGCCGGTTTTTTTCAGCAGTTCCTTGAGCGCCTCTGCTTGGGGAATGGTGCGGGGAAAACCGTCGAGCAGGAAACCGTTGCTGCAATCGGGCTCTCGCAAACGTTGTTCCATGATACCCATGATCAGATCATCCGGCACCAGGTCGCCGGCCTTCATGAATGCCTCCGCCCGCTTGCCCAGTTCGGTGCCGGCCGCCACGGCGCCGCGCAGAATGTCACCGGTCGAGATCTGTACCGAGCCGTCGAGCTGCGTCAGACGCTTGGCCACTGTACCCTTGCCTACCCCGGGCGCACCCAAGAGAATAAGTTTCATTGATCACTCCTTTTGTTATATTGATAGTGGCACTATTTTTGAAGGAGGCCAGCTCCCCTGCCGACATAATGTTTTTACCGGCCGCTATTATACGCATTTCGGCTTTGTTGAAACCCTCGCCCCTGCTCGAAATGGCAATTTGATGTTGAAACGATTAATCAAGGGAATATCCATCTGCCTGCTCCTGGTCTGGCTTGGCGCCTGCTCCACCTCGCCGCCACGCAACACCAGCAACGCCTGCAGTATCTTCACCGAAAAGGACGACTGGTACGAGGCTTCTCAGGACGCTTTTGAGAAGTGGGGTGTGCCGATCCATGTACAGCTGGCCATCATTCACCAGGAGTCGCACTTCAAACACAATGCCAAGCCTCCCCGGCGCAAGCTCTTCTGGTTTATCCCCTGGTTCCGTAAATCCTCCGCCTACGGATACGCACAAGTGATGGACAGCACCTGGGACTGGTATCGGAAAAAGAGCGGTAACCGCTGGGCCGACCGGGATGACTACGATGATGCGGTAGACTTCATCGGCTGGTACGGCAATCTGAGCCAGCGGACACTCGGCATTTCCAAATGGGATGCCTACAACCAGTACCTGGCCTATCACGAAGGCCATGGCGGATTCAAACGGGGCACCTATAAGAAAAAAGCATGGCTCATGAAGGTGGCGCGCAAGGTGGATGGCAACGCCAAACGCTATCGCGCCCAGATCGGCAAATGCAAGGACGAACTGGAGAGCGGGTGGAGCCTTTGGCCTTTCTGAGAGATAGGGACACGACTGCACCGGCATCAGGTTATTGCTGGTATCAGTGCTGCTCCACTGATCAGGCTCAGTAAACAAGAATAACACGCAAAAGCCACAAGTTAGGTTCTTTATCTAAGCAACCAGGTGAAGCATTCGGGCGAGACCCCTAATATTGGACATAGCATGAGTCGAACGCAACGGCAGACAAATCGACAGGAAGCCAATTGCATGGCGCAGGCGCCCGTAGGACAGACCACATGGACCTGGGCCATGAACGGACAGGTTTCGGGGATTAAAATCAAAGCGTTAGCTTTTTTTAAATCCCCACATTCCAACCCTTACTTTGAGAAAGAGAGAACCAAGTGGGGCAGCAGAGTCCTATTATAACGGAAGAGACGTGTTGGACAGGGCCCCGCCGAGTCTCATTGAACCTCGATGTATGGTCAAAGCCAGCGTCCAAACACCGATATCTCGCCATGGTTGAAATCAAGGATTGCAATACTAAAGTTATCAGTGCAATGAAGTCTTTCAGATGGATGGATAGAGCACCTGAGTCTGCTATCCGCATAACCCTTATGTACCAACCTTTGAAATTCACAATACTTTCTATTGACCCTATTCCGTAGATCAATACTGAGTCCAACATTACACTTTATGAGGATTCACATCGGTGTCGGTTTTGTGAATGTTAGGTGATTGAATGGATTTGGATATTGCTCTCAACGTATCAAGCGCCATTGTCTTCATGGGCGTACTGGGCCTTTTGCTCTCCGCTTTGCTGGCCTTCGCCAATAAGAAGCTTTGGGTCTTCGAGGACCCCAGAATCGACGAACTGGAAGACATGCTGCCTGCCAGCAACTGCGGCGCCTGCGGCAATGCCGGCTGCCGTCCCTTCGCTGAGGCACTGATCGCCGGTAAGGTGACACCGGCCCAATGCACGGTGAGCAGCCCAGAGATGATCAGTGAGATTGCCGACTACCTGGGCGTGGAGAGCGGTGATGTGGTCAAGCGCGTCGCCCGTCTCGCTTGTGCCGGCGGTACCCACGTGGCCCGCAACCGCGCTCACTACGACGGTCTGGCCTCCTGCCGCGCGGCCGCCGTGGTATCCGGCGGCCCCAAGGGTTGCACCTGGGGCTGCATAGGCCTGGCCGATTGCGCCGAAATCTGCGAGTTCGACGCCATCACCATGAACAAGCACGGACTGCCGGTGGTCGACGCCGTCAAATGCACAGCCTGCGGG
>JASFJY010000536.1:0-3280 GCA_050119415.1 Chromatiales bacterium
CTGCTGCACATAGCAGAGGATCTCATTGATGAGACTGAGCGACTCCATGGAGGGGTCCCAGACCCAGGTCTCCGCCTCTTGCGCGTCGAGGTAGTAGTCGGAACCGGCGGGAATGGCGTCCATCACAGCGCTGTCGACCATGCGCGCCGCATAGTCCGAGCTCAAGGCCATGTCATCGAGGACATAACCTTTGCCCGCATAGTTTCTCTCGCCCACGGAGTCGGCGCTTACCATATTCATCTTCGACGGCATCCTGAGGCCGCTTACCGTTCCGCCACTGCTCCCAGAGGAACTGCCGCCACCGCCACCGCAACTTGCGAGTACTAACAGGGAGCCGCTGAAACAGCCCCAAAGAACACCTTTCAATAGCTTTCTCATATTGCCTGCTCTAAATGGTTGGTCGTTTACGTTACGCTAGATTTGTAGTCATATTGTCCTGTCGAGATGCTTGATCTCTTCGTTGCTCTTCGGCTCGGACGATCACAAGCGCAATCGTTTAAAGCCTAAACAGGAAGGGGAGGGGGTATGGAAAATGCATAACCCTGAACAAGGTTGTTTAATTGTTGATCCATAAATTTCAGTGATGATTCATGAATCATTCGATGTTCAATTAGGCATCACTGATTTTCGATTTTGTTTATCTAGGATGGATGAGTAGTGTACATCGCGGTAATGTATTGATAATTTAGCTTGAATTGTTTGTGATGGTCTTAAGTAAAGGTGGCAATTACGAAAGATATGCTAGGAAACCGCTATGGGTTATAAGCAGTGCAGAGGATCTAGGAGGTCCATTAATTTGTTCTGCGCCTAGCTTGTTTAGAAGCATTTTTTATAGGTTTCGCCTGATGCGTTTTTTTAGAATCGATAACGTGTGAAGTGGATTCCTGTTCGGGATTGGAACAACAACCTGAGTGAGAGTTATGGGTTCAGCGTCTTATTAAATTATGATTTTTGAATTGTGCGTTATGCATTGAGTCGAGCGCTTTGCGCATGCTTTTTTTTTATCCCCTCACCCTTCGGTCTAGGCGTAACCCGACCTACAACTGAAGATGGCGCCCCTGTTGATAAGACGGTTCCCTCTCCCCCCCGGGAGGGGAGAGAAGTAGCTGTGAGCGAAGCGAACACAGCCAATTCAAAACTAAAACTATCATCCGCCCCCCTCCCGCGGCTTGAGTTCAGGCTCCTTGCGTTGATAACCAACGGCTGCCAGCTTCTCCAGGTAGGCCTGCCAGAGTTCGTCACGATACTTCCCCAAGTTGTAGAGGTACTGCCAATCGTAGAGGCCGGAGTTGTGGCCGTCGTCGAAATAGATCTTTACCGCGTACTTGCCTACCGGCTCTATCTGGGTGATCGTCACCTCCTCCTTGCCCTTTTCCAGCTTGGCGGTGGCCGGGCTGTGGCCGCGGGTCTCGGCGGATGGGGAGTAGACCCGCAGATATTCGCAGGGAAGGGAGAAGGCGGCACCGTCGTCGAAAGTGATGTCGAGCAGGCGGGATTGCTGGTGGACCTTAATATCCACCGGATGGGGTTTATCGGACATCGGATCTCTCCGTGGGCTGAGTGATTTCATTCTCCGGCCAGCCGCATACATGTCGGGCAATAAGATCCGCCAGCATGGCGATATGGTCGGGTCGGTCGTTGAGGGCCGGGATATAGGCGTAGGCTTGGCCGCCGGCCTGCAGGAAGTAATCCCGGTTCTCCGCGCCGATCTCCTCCAGGGTCTCCAGGCAGTCGGCGGCGAAAGCGGGGCATACCACCTGCACGCTTTCAACGCCCTCGGCGCCCCACTGTTTCAGGGCTTCATCGGTATAGGGCTTCATCCACTCCTGGGCGCCGAAGCGGGATTGGAAAGAGACCTGCCACTGTTCGGGACTCAGTCCGAGCCGTTGCACCACTCCTCGGGCAGTGGCGTGGCACTCGTCGGGATAGGGATCGCCCGCGTCGTGGTAGTCCCGTGGAATGCCATGGAAAGAGAAGAGCAGCTTCTGCGCCTCGCCTTCCCGTTCACGGAACTCCCGGATACTCTTGGCTAGGGTGTCGAGATAGGCCGGGGCATCATGATAGCGATGGATAAAGCGGATCTCCGGTATCCAGCGCCAGCGCTGCAGCTCACGGGTCACGGCGTCGAAGATCGAAGCGGTGGTGGTGGCGGAGTATTGGGGGTAGAGGGGCAGTACCAGTAGACGCTGGACGTTGTGGCGTCTCAGCGATTCCAGGGCGTTGGCTATCGACGGGTTGCCATAGCGCATGCCCAGGGCGAAACGGACGCTGCCCTGCAGACGCGGTTTGAGTGTCGTCTCCAGCGCTGTCAGCTGTCTTTTCGAAATCGCCAGCAGGGGCGAACCTTCGTCGGTCCAGATGGAGCTGTAGGCCTGTGCCGAGCGTTTGGGCCGGACCCGCAGCACGATGCCGTGCAGGATAATCATCCACAGAAAGCGGGGAATGGCGACGATGCGTGGATCGCTGAGAAACTCCGCCAGATAGCGGCGCACGGCCGGAGTGGTCGGCTCGTCGGGGGTGCCGAGGTTGACCAACAGGATGCCCAGGCCACCGTCGGGTTGTTTCAGCTGGTCGGTTTGTTTGATGTATTTCATAGGTTTCCGTTGTTGTGGGCCGTTCTGAATTTTTACTTCGACCCGCGCACTTTTCAACAGCAAGCTTTATTTTCTTTTCTAAGCGACCGGGTGAAACATTTGGGCTAGGCGGAACCTTTCCTCAGGCGCTGAAAGTTTCTTGTAGGCAAGTCACGCTCAGATTACTGACATATTTCTGTAGCATTTTTTTTATCTCCTTGTCATGCACCCTTTACATAATGCTCCCATCTCTCGATCTGGATGTATGAGGGCAATATGCAAATAAGGATTAAAACATTGGCAGCTGCGATTGGAGTTGCCGTATCGGTTGGCGCTTGCACGGGAAGTGACGGTGACAATGGCACGGATGGGGCCAGCAGCCTGGTCTCACAAACCGCTTTGTCGAGCGGTGACGTAAACTGTTTCCAAGGGGGGGTGCGCATAGACTCGGGTCTCGACCTGGACGGGGACAGTGTTCTGGACAGCAGTGAAATTACAGAAACCTCTTATGCTTGTACGCCCACCTCGCTCAATCAAAGTAAAAATTTCAACCGTATTGCCTCATTTCCAGTCTGTTCCCAAATCGATGTCAATTGTGATACCGACGAGGAGACTGTCGCGGAGATCGTGGCCGCGGCATCCGATGGTCTGAGCCTGGTCTATACGGATAGCGAACAGGAGCAGATCGGTTTTGTGGACATCACCGA
>JASFJY010000537.1:0-3279 GCA_050119415.1 Chromatiales bacterium
ACAGGGGCTCGTTCACGTCGATGGCTCGGATTGCGGCCTGCAGCCGGTCCGCCGCCAGGCTGAGGGTAGTAACCGAAGCGCCCAGTTGTAGCAGGTAGTTGTTCGCACCCTCCAGCCGCAGGCGCATGGTCGGGGCACTGGCGCCGAGGCCGTCAAAGTCGGCCAACGGTGCTGAGCACAGGCCGCGCAGGGTCTGGCCGCCGGCGGCGTCCAACCTGAGTTCGCCGGCGCTGTAGGGATCGTCGGCGGTGGCACTGACACAGATCTCGCGCTCGACAATACGGGCAGCGACCAGCTTGGCGCTCGCTGGTTTGGCGCCCACGGCGGTGACCAGCACCCGGCGGTTCTTATCCAATTGCGCGATGCTGGCCTGCTCACCGGCGCTATAGGCCCGCCTCTTCAGCTCGCGACCCAGCAGCAGCTGCCCGTCGGCAATGCGGCGACCCGGCACATAGAGGCAATCGCCATCGGCGCGGGCCGGGTACTGGTAACCCCAGAAGCGGATGGGCTCGCCCAGCAGTTCATGCAGCACCACCTGGCGCCGGTCGTCGATCTGACTGAAATCGGGCGTCACTGTGATACGGGTGACCGTATCGGTAAGGTTGCCCAGGGTCTGCTCGGCCTGAGCCAGCCCGGTGATGGTGAGCAGCTGCTGACGGGTGCTGCCCACCTGCATCAGCAGTCGGCTGCCCACCTCCAAATCGTCGTAAAGGCTATCCAGATAGAGCTGGTTCGGGCCCGGCACATAGAAGCTCTCCTGCCCGGCCGGCGCTGTGCCGGTGGTGATGGTTTTCAGCTTCCACAGCAGTAGGCCGCCCGATTCGTCCGCCTTGGGATACCCCACCGCGGCGTTGTAGCCGAACAGCCGGAAGCTGCGGTCGCGTTTGTAGAGGCGGCTGTCCAGGTCCCAGTCCTCGCCCTGGATCGGGCGCTGCCAAGACAGGCGCAGCTGCTCGCCCTCCCCTTGCAGTTCCTTGACCTGCAGTTCCTCTGGTTCGGCGCTGAGGTCGAACAGCAACAGACGGTCGTCCTCGGCCAACTCCTGCAGCGCGGCCAGGCCGTCAGCCTCGGGCGCCAGGTAGGCCCAGCTGCGGCCGCGAACCAGGGGATTAGTGCCCACTGGTGCCGGATAGGCCGTCAGCCGGTTGAGCCAGCCATAGGCCTGAATGGCCTCCAGGGTCTCGTACTTCTGCGGTTTCTCGTTTTGTTCCGGCACGCTCTGCACCCGCAGCCCCACCGGCACCTCCAGTTGTTTGCCGCCCTCCACCTGGAATGCCAGCCAGGCGGTGGCGGCCAGGCCCGGATTAAGCTGGTAGCCCAGAAGTCCCGCCAACCGCTGCAGCGAGCCGCGCAGCACGGCGGTGCGCAGGTAAGCCTCGTTGGCGGTGCGCTCCTGATAGAAGCTGAGGATGTCGCCCACCGCGGCCCAAGCTTCCAGCACACTTACGGCATAGTCGTCGCTGGCGCGGCTGGCAAAGTCGCGCAACGCCGGCTGGCCGGCGATGTCCTGCAGCATGGCCTGGCGGAATTGGCCGAAATCGCCCACCCGGTAGGCGATGGCGGACAGGCCTGGCCGGTTGTAGAGTTCAACCGGGGTGGCGCTCACCGTGTCGCAGCAGTGGCATAAATCGTCGCGGCTCATTTGCCACCCCCCGCGCTGAGGCGCAAGACGCCGTTTTCCTGGAAGTTGGGATCGTTATCCAACCGCGCGATTTGCCAGGGCTCCACCGGCAACACCCCGGCCGCCACCTCGCCGTTGTCGTCCCGGCCATAGATCCGCAGCAGGGTCACCTCGGCCGAATCCACCCCGGTCACAGCCTCCAGGGTCTGGTAGAGCCGGCTCAGGTAGACGGCCTGGCCGAAACTGAGATTGTCCGGGTGGAAAAAGCCTTTACTGCCGTCGGGATTGATCTCGTCGCTCAGGGCCCAGCTCGCCGCCTGCAGCACGTCGCTGCGGAAGTAGTCCGGCAGCACGCAGAGGCGGATGTCCAGTTCCAACGGCAGGTATTCGCCCGAACGGACCCGCAGGTCATAGCCCGCCAGGCGAAAGCGTTCGAGATGGTTTTTAATCCGTTGTGCGAAACGCGGCGCCAGTCGGGTGCGCCCGCCCGGCAGGGTGATCAGATCGGCCGGATCGGCCGGATCCACCGCTACTTCCACCGTGTACCAGCTGCCGGTCCATCGGAAGCGGGCCACCGCGCCGGCCACCCCTGTTAGTCGTAGCGCGGCATCCACATAGTCGGCCTCTGTCACCGCCCGGTACTGGGTGGCGCGAAAAGCCTTGGGTGCCCCTGCGCGCACCTGGTCCAGACTCTCCGGATCGGTGCCGTCCACCGCCGGCAGCGGATTACGCAGGCCGTCGATGACGGGCCAAGCCGGGGCCACCGGCGGGCGCAGCACATGGGCCAGGGCCTCTGCGCCGATATTGCCCTGGCGGCCGTTGCCGACCCGATACAGCGCCTCGAAGTTGTCCACAGCCACCGGTTCCCTGGCGTAGCGGCCGTCGCCGAAACGCAGCCGGGCACGTCCCTGGTTATCGGTCTCCGCCACGAAGTGGCTGGCCTGGGGCGGGCTGTTCAGCAGATGTGGCTGCTCTGCCCAGACGATATCGCCGATGGGGTTGCTGCCGAGCAGGGACACCGCCGGACGGGCGTCATCAGCCTCGCCCACCAGCTCATGGCGTTCGCTGGCCGGCACCAGTCCCGACAGCGGATCGGCAATATAGGCCATGTCCGTTGGCTGGCGCTGGAAGGTGAGAGGGCCCTGGCTAAGCTGCAGGTAGTAGGTCTGGTCCTCCTTGGGGGCGCAGCGGCTCAGATCGAAGAACTCGTGCACGCCGCGGCCGTGATCGGCCAACACTACATTACCGCGCGCCAGCGAAACATGGACAATCAGTTCATCACTGCGGGTGCGGGCGGACAGGCAAAGCGGAAAGGCCAACGACTGTCTGTTGTCCCATTCCACCTTGAGCAAGGGCAGCACCGGGTCGGCCAGATCCCGCAACTGGAGTTCGCCGTTCAATAAACGATCCTGGTAGACACTGTCGTCCGCCTCGCTCACCTGCAGCAGCCTGACCAGTTGGCGATGCTGGGGATCGGCGTCGGCAGTCCGCCCGCTGAGCGGGCCTCGTACCTCCTCCAGCAACAGATAATCGCCCGCTTTGAGATCGGGCCGGATCACCTGATCGGCATCGCTCGGGGCCAGCGCATAGAGATAGAGCGAGCGGCTGCCCTTGGGCAGACAACACTCACGATTGCCCCAGGCGTGGATGTAGAGGGT
>JASFJY010000538.1:0-3279 GCA_050119415.1 Chromatiales bacterium
CAGGGTGGACGACCGAGATGCCCAGGAACCGACAGAATAGCCCTGTGATTCCTTGAAACTGCCATCGCCACGGCCAAGCAGTATAAAGATGTTACTAGTATTTTGGGTAACCACCAGATCCAGCGCACCATCGCCGTTGACATCGCCCAGGGTGACCGAAAAACGCGCGTTACCGACAAAAATGTACCGTGGCTCCTGGAAACCACCATCGCCCTGGCCGAGTAGTACCGTGATTTCCTTTTGGTCGCTGTATCCACAATTGGCAACCACCAGATCCAGCGCACCATCGCCGTTGACATCGCCCAGGGCGACCGACACAGGGTTGTTATAAGTAACATAGCTCTGCTGTTCCTGGAAACCGCCATCGCCACGGCCGAGCAGTACCGAGATGTCGCCACCTTCAAAATTGGCAACCACCACATCCAGCGCACCATCGCCGTTGACATCGCCCAGGGCGACCGACACAGGATCGTGACCGACAACAAAGCGCTGTGGTTCCTGGAAACCGCCATCGCCAAGGCCGAGCAATACCGAAATGTATTCCCAACCATTGACAACCACCAGATCCAGCGCACCATCGCCGTTGACATCGCCCAGGGCGACCGACCTAGGACCGCCACCGGCAGCATAGCGCAGCTGTTCCTGGAAACCGCCATCGTCACGGCCAAGCAGTACCGAGATGTCAGCGCTTCCACCATTGGCAACCACCGCATCCAGCGCACCATCGCCGTTAACATCGCCCAGGGCGACCGACTCAGGCCTGGAACCGGCAGCATAGCGCTGTTGTTCCTGGAAACCGCCATCGCCTTGGCCGAGCAGTAGCGAGATGTCGTCGCTCTCCTCATTGGCAACCACCACATCCAGCGCACCATCGCCGTTGACATCGCCCAGGGCGACCGACCCAGGAGAGACACCGACAGCATAGCGCTGTTGTTCCTGGAAACCGCCATCGCCATGGCCGAGCAGTACCGAGATGTCGTCGCTGGCAGAGTTGGCAACCACCAGATCCAACGCACCATCTCCATCGATATCGCCAGAGGTGACCGACACAGGCCATTCACCAGCAATGAAGCTCGGTATCGGATAGAGCGTCCAAGGGTAAGCCTGTCCCAACCGTGCTGAAACAAAGCTGAAATCGTCCACATCGATGTCACCGTCTTCATCCACATCGGCCGGGGCACAGGCGCTGTTGCTCGCTGGGTCCTGAGCAAAACAGCTTGCCAGCAGCGAGATATCCTGACTTGTCACCATGGCATCGCCGTTGAGATCGGCGTTGGAATCCACTGCCGCAAACCCAAGGGGGGAGATCAGCGCAAGCGCTAGAAGCAGCCATCGGCGGGGGATTGGCTTGAACGACACCGCTCGTATACCTTTGCTGTGCCTGATGCCCAGCAGGATCAGCCCTCCGGTTACGAATAACCAGACCGCTGGCGGCAAGGGCACCACGGTCACTGTCGCCCCTTGCAGCGACACCGGCACGGACTCGCCTGCCAGACTCAACTCGGCGCCGACTCCAAAGGGGTATCCGCTGAGTGCCAGGGTGCTGGTCCCACCATGCAAGGCGGTCAGGTTGAAACGAAACAGTCCGATCGTTTCATCTGGGCCCAGTAGCGGAAACGGCGATCCGCCCAGCGAGGAGGCACCGACCCCGCCCAGGCCGTCATCGAAGCCCAGCGGCATTGGCATATTGCCCTGGGTGAGTGCATCACCCGCGCTCACCGAGGTTGCACTATAAAGGTCCAGGGCCATCAGCGGGGCGCTATCCACAAGCGAACCGGCCGTCGGGCTATGCGCATGGATGGAAGGGATGAGGCCACTATGGTTGTAGACGACATCGAGGGCGAAGGTATCGAACAGGGTTGTACCGTCTCCGGTAAAGACAACCTCGAACTGAACCTCGCTACCCAGTGTCAGGGTACGGCTGGTCTGGATGCCTGGGGTAGTGCTGTCTAGATCAAACGAAATTATGGCGGCAGAAGCCGAATCGTTTACCAAGACAAAGAGTGTTATTGCAAAGATAGCGCTGAAGCATGTACGGTCCTTCATGGTAAGATCCCTCTTGTTCTATCACTGCAACGCTGGCGCTATGATTTGCGCCAGTTGCAATCGCCAGTCAGATTGATACGCTCCCGGCCCAGCGGCGAGGGGTGCGGCGGCAGCTTCCCAACCTGTCCATTTCTACGCTGTACCGCTGGGTGCCAACCTCAGCGCAAGCTTAGCCTTTGCTCGCGCGCGCCCGCGCTTCATTTGGCGGTATCCAGAGCGCAAACGTCCGATTTCTCGATGGGATTGCAGTGACATTAGTAAACATTAACTCACAGAAAATCCTGCTCCCTCTAGCCTTTCCTTATCGAGTACTGGCAGTGGTTACACAGCAGCAAGCAGGACAAAATGCAATATATTCCGAATCTTGAATTTCATGGCAGATCTCCTTATCTATATCGGTGTTGCCACCGTTCCATATATTGCTACAAGCAAGAATTACCAGCATTAGAAGCTGAGCATCATTCGAGCCAGTAATCTTTTTTTTATATGTATTTAGGCAGTTACAGCGACTCTCGGCTTATAGATAACAAGTAGATGTAAAGTTTCTCGACATAGTGGGTTTCGAATGCTTTTCGATACTTAACAATAACTAGAGCATTTCAGTTCAGAAGGACTACAAGTATTTCAGCTTGACAGTGTAAATATTCTCGACACGCATGGGCAGGGACGAGGTCGACATCAGCCTCAGCCGGAGCGAGATGCTCGGCCTGATCGGCCCCAACGGCGCCGGCAAGAGCACCCTGCCGCGGATGCTGGCCGGTGTGTTGCAGCCGGATACAGGCCAGCTCTGGCTCAATGGCAAACCCATCCAAACCCTCTCCCGGCGGGAACGGGCGCAACGCATCGCCTAGCTGCCCCAGCTCAACCAGGCGGCCTGGCCGCTGAGCGTGGAGCGGTTGGTGGAGCTGGACCGCATCCCCCATCTGGAGTCCTGGCAGCGCCCCGGTCCGTGGCCGATACCTATGAACTCGAATTGATTGAACCCGAAGAGACCATACTGGCACCCGTTGGCCTGCCATGGCGCCGTCTGCGTCGCGCCGATTGAGCAGTCTTTGATTCAATGCATGAATCCGCGCGTAACGGCTAACATTGCCTGACTCTGCTTAATTTTTATTACTTATGGCAAAATGCCACAATATTAGTACCAGCTAGTATTAAGCCGAAGCCTTAATAGGCATTGAAATAGGAATACAAGTGAATATAAGAAACATGCTGACCACTCTAGCAGCTATA
>JASFJY010000539.1:0-3277 GCA_050119415.1 Chromatiales bacterium
GGTATTCGCCCAGGCGACGGTCGAGAATCAGCTGATAGGCGGCAGCCGAGACGGTGGGTGGCGCGGAGGTGATCTCGTCGAGAAACAGAATACCTTCCGGGCCATGGCGCTCGCTGTGTGGGAGGATTGAAGGGATTGCCCACTCCACATTGCCGTTGCTGCGGAAGGGAATGCCGCGCAGGTCGCTCGGTTCCATCTGAGAGAGGCGTATGTCGATGACCGGCGCCTGGTGATGTCGCGCCACCTCGCGCACCATATCGGATTTACCGACGCCGGGAGGGCCCCAGAGCATCACCGGGGTGTGGTGACCGGCACGGGTACTGGTGAATTCCTGTTCCAGGATAGTGAGTAACTGGGCTGGGCGCATGGGATTATCTGTGGCCTGTATCTATTTGTGGACTGTCTTTTTTTTCACTCCATGCCTCAATCGAAAAGATTTCTGACGGCACGGGCGAGCTGTTTGTAGACCTCCGGGCCATCCACATCCATTACCTGATCGATGACCCAGCGGTTGTCATGTTCCTCCTGCCCCATTATCTGCTGAATCTCGTAACCCAGATGGCGCAGGAAGGGGTAACTGGGCCCCTCATCTGTGAAGTTGAATTCGGCGTATTCCCCGGAGCGCTCGTTAAACAGCGCGATGAAGCTGTTGGCATGGTCGCCCGGTCCAAGTAGATCGGCGGCGTTGTCCCGATAGTGATCGGCCAGCTTCATCACCAGGGAGGTGATGACGGCAATCCGGGCCTCTTTGTCGACCATGCCATGGATCAGGCGATCGGCGAGCTGGGCCTGGTAGGCCAGATATTCGGCGATTACCGCCAGCCGTTGGCTGTCGTCGCGGTAGACGAAATGCTTGCCGTGCAGGGTGATTGCCTTGTCGAGGGCAATACGCCAGGCGATGAAGGCGATGGCGCTGCCGATCTCCTCGGGGGAACGCACCGTATCCTCGTCGTACCACTGACTCTTGATTCTGATTGCCACGCTGATGACTCCGTCGTCTGTCCGCCGCACCCGATGACCGCCTGCTCTACAGTGGTCAGCCATATTGTGAAAAAGGAAGCCAGCGGGGGCGGCGTGAACTGGTGCTGCCTTTTAATAACCAACTATTTTACTTGGGAAAGACGAAATTTCAATGTTCCCGTTCGCTAAACCGGGTTTCTCTTTAATTCTGACGCTGGCCTACGGCACCGGCAAAGGACCGAGATAGCCGGTCAGCGCGGGGCCTTCGGCAGGGTGTTGCAGGGTGCACATGAGGTAGCCCCAGCCGCCGACATTCGGGTAGTAGTAGTTGCCGGTCACCTCGGCCCACAAGGGCGCGGTGAGCAGCCGTGTCAAGCGGCCCTTATCGGTTTGATAGGCCCAGAGCATGTCGTGCAGATGGAAGCTGGTGTCCTCGGCAATGATCAGTGTCCCCAGGCCGGTGAGGAAGGTCAGGTTGTCGGGATTGGCGATACCTTCTGCGTCACAGGCGTTGTCGGGGTCGTCGTCCACCGTCTTGCCGCGTAGCAGGGCGCGCATTTCGCCCGCCACATAGTCCTGGTCCAGGGGGAGTTCATAGACGGCGCCACAGGGATTGACTTGCAGGCGGATGTGGTCCGGACCGCCGCGGTCGAAGTCGGTATCGCCCTTGCCGTGGTTGTGACGCTCCCGCATCCCCAAGTCGATCATGGAGATCGCCACGAAAAGCCGGCGGCTGGCGGGGTCGAAGGCAAGCCCTTCCATTTTGCGGAACTCGGTGGTGGCGCCGCGCAGGGCGGCAAAGCGGCGGCTTTCGAGCCGTGAGGCCAAGGTTGCCTGACCGGGCTTGAGTTTGAGGCACTCCGGACCGAAGCGGGTGTTGATGGCGCTGTAGCCTTTCTCGCATTGAGCGCTGGCGGAGAGAGGGACGCGATGGAACAGATCCTCGAAGCGGACCTTTTTTTCGATCGCCGCGGCGATCTCAGCCTCGCCGGCATGGCCGAGATCGATCCAGTCGAGTGTCGCCGAGCCTCCCTGTTTGTCACTGGTCTGATTCCAGCGGGCCGCAAAGAGGCTGCCGCTGCTGAGATCCCCGGCACGGTCGGCAACGAAGCGGAAGAGGGCGGTGTTGTGGGCGTCGTCCGTAATATAGACAGTGCGACGGTCGGGCATTACCAGTCCCACCTCGTGAGACAGGCGCCCCATGGCATAGCGCTTGTTGACCCGGGCGGTGAGGTAATCCTCCACGGCGATCTCCAGCTGCCAGCCGTAATCGTAGGGGTTGAGAGAGGCGAGGTCGCCGTTTGAGTAGGCCGCCATAGCCTGGAAGTAGGGGTCGATGGAGCCTGTTTTGGGATCGCGGGCGGCGGCATCGGGTTCGTACTCTTCACTACCAAGATGGGTCTGCCAGGGGGTGGTGCTGCCGGCGCAATGGTTCCAGCCGCCGTGGACCCCGCTCAAATCGAGGGGGCGGGTTCGGGTTACGCTCAGCAGACCGTTTGCGGGATCCTGCAAAAGCTCGGAGAGGTAGATGGAACCTGGAATCTCCTCGAAATGGGTCAGCATAAAGAGCTTGCCGTCGACGGAGAGCAGAGAGCTGAAGTCGTTCTTATTGGAGATACGCGGTCCGCCGTCGTGTGCGTGGAGCAAATTGCCCTTGGCATCGTGCAACAGGCCGAAGATCTGATCTGCCCGCCGTTCGCCGCTGCGCATCAGCGTATGGTACTGCAGCGGGTGGCGCTTGCCGGCATACTGGAAAGAGGGACTGGCGCGCACATCGGCAGCCTCCTCGAGCGACTCTGGCAAAGGCAAGGATTGGAACTCAAATGCATGGGACGGCGCCGTGAGCCAGCATGCCACTATCAGGAGCAGAGTGGTTCGTTTCGTCACCTGCGCCGCTCCTTGGCCGGATTGCGCAACAGCACATAGGTGGCGCCGCTACCGCCATCGTGGCGTGGTGCGGAGGTGAAGGCGAGCACGTCATCGCGCTGGCGCAGCCAGAGGTTGAGTTTCTGCTTCAACACCGGCTGGCGCCCCTCGGAGCGGGATCCCTTGCCGTGGATGAGACGGGCACAGCGGATGCCCCGTTCGTGACAAGCGGCGAGGAAACGGTTGAGCTCCTCCCGGGCGTAGCGCACAGTCAGGCCGTGCAGGTCGAGTTCGGCCCCGATCTCCAGATAGCCGCGGCGCAGATCGTGCATCAGGCGTTGCTGTACGCCGGGTCGTGCGAATTCGAGAAACTCGCCGGTCTCGATCTCATGCTCGGAATAGAGATCTCGCTCCTCCTTTTCGTCTTCAACCGTCAGGTTGAGCGGACGTG
>JASFJY010000540.1:0-3273 GCA_050119415.1 Chromatiales bacterium
CTTGCCGTCGGCTAGTACTTTTTAAGTGGTCTATGATAATGACTACTCTCCAGACAATGTACAGGGGACTTTCACCCCATAAGATCATGCCCATGCCGGGCACACACAATGGGCTGCACCGGACATCCAAAAGCTGCGCGGCTTTCCGCTTCGCTCCAAGCCACTCCGCTTTTGGCTGCCGGTGAGCCCAGGCGTTATGTGTTCAATGCAACCTGATAAGTAAGATTAATATGAACGAAAAAATCAATGAAAGAACGTTATCTTTAATTGCAGGCGGAAGCTACTGGATTATTTTCTTTGCTGCTATATTCGCTAATTTTTTTGTTCTTGAATCTTTGAAAAATGATCCCTTAACCACAATCCATCTAAATCATATTCTAGTTAGGGCTGGTATTCTTGCTTTTCTTATAACTGTAGTTTTTGATGTTGTTGTAGCATGGGCTCTTTATGAATTATTCAAAGAAAATCCTCTTTCTTCCCTGAGTACACTATTTAGAATGATGCATGCAGCCATCATGGGTGTAGCTATTTATGCGCTTCCATCGGTAGTCGGTTTAGATAGTGTAGAAGAAATTTTAAAGCAACTTGATATTTTCAATACTATCTGGCTGATAGGGCTATTTTTCTTTGGAATTCATATTGTTCTTTTAGGCAAAATATTCAATAAGCCTAGAATTATTGCAATTTTTCTTATCTTCGCAGGTATCATGTACATGATAGATACTGCAGCACATTTCGTACTTCCGAATTACGAAACATATGAGTCTATATTCTTAGCGCTTGTAGCCATCCCGAGTATTCTCGGAGAAATGTCATTTGCTATTTGGCTTCTCATAAAAGGAGGAAAGCAATAATGATTGTGCGGGAGGTTCTAAAGCAACAATTTAAGGGTCTGATTTGGGGTCAGAGTAAATTTGCTCTGACCCCGTTCGTTAGACCCCGTTCGTTATAATTTCTAAGAAGCCGTGACATAATCGAGAAAAATCGGGGACAGATTTATATTTTATGTTCATTTCAATACAAAAAATTAATCTGTCCCGGCTTCCTGCTCAAATAGTTATGCCCCCATATGCCCAGGCTTTATATTTCATGATTTGCTATATATAGAGATTATTTTTATTTTTCCATTGTTAGAACAAGCGCTGTCAGAAATCACAAACTGAACTTCTTTTTGTGATGCAAATGAGGTTAGTGCCAATGCATATAAATGCTCAAGATTGACTCGGTCTTCATCAATACTTGCTGTATATGTACTCGAACAGCTTGCTGGGTTTTCAATTTCCTGTTCCAGTCTAAAATTAACTCTCTTTACATTCCAACCTAGCTGGATTTGCTTTATGTTAACCCAGTCAGTTGTTACAACACCACCATACACATCCATAACAAATAGCATACAGATTAAAAGAAAAAGATATTTGATAAGAATTTTATTAATATATATTTTCATATTGCACCATTTTTCACTGTCGTCCTAGTTAAGTAATTATGATTCCATTATTTGAACCATTGGCATTTCACCATAAGTTCACAAACAGTTCGATCCATCTATTCTGATAGCAACATCTAATCCTGATACCAATACCAAAAGTGCAGTGATATACGTTGCCTTCCCTTGAAATTTATTTTATTTCCAAGCACCCAAATTCCACTTGTACAACTATTATTTAAAACCAGCTATTACAGAGCTTGAGATATGCATTCACTTTTATATTTAAGTACATTATCCCCGTATCATTGGGCTTAACTTTCTTACCTTTTTCTACGTAAAAAACGTCTTACTACAACGCTTCGAGAGGGAGGATTGTACTGCAGTCGCTGTGACTAACTTTTCCGAATCTGGCGAGGTTGGTAGAACCTCTCCGTCAAGAAAGATGCCTAGAGCGGTAAAAGTATCAGCAACGGTGAGGAGGGTAAGAAGAGCAGGTCCTTTTTTTCCGACTTGGTTCATCAAGCTTCGACTTCCTTGCTGTTGAATCTAATAACAAAAATTACACAAAACAAACACTCGAATCAACAGTTAATATTTACCTTACTACTTTAACTATTATTTTAGGTTCACAAAGCGCGTCTGTATCCGAGACGCGACTTCGCCCGAACCTTAATTGAGGTATCTTTGTTGAACTCGCGTCAGAAGAGACTCTCTTGTTGAAATAGAAATAAAAATCACCCTGGTGGATACTTTGTCTAGCCAGAATGTTTTATCCAGGAACGCGATGATCGCGCAGGGATCGTCGTTCAGATGAGGATTTGCGAATGAGTCCATCCTTCGGTCTGAAAACAGTATTTCCCTGTTCCACGTCTCAATAGGCATAGGCGTAGGTCAGGTTAGCGCAGCGTAACCCGACAATGGGTGGATGAATGCCCCCTGGTACGTGGCCCTCTTACGTCGGGTTACACTGCGCTAACCTGACCTACATCTGAGCAAGAAACCGCTTGATCAGCTGTTAGTTAATTTTTTAAGCCACCGGATGAAGCATTCGGGCTGATGTCCTGTTTCGTCAAGCAGGATAGTTCGCCAATCCCGGATTACCCTCTACTCCCACCAGCTTCGGCGTGTTGAGCTTCTTGATTTTCACCGTCTTCTGATCACGCAGATAGGTGGCGACCGTATCCCAAATCGGCTCGCCCGGGGATTGCGAGCCCACAGTGGCCCAGCCGGCTACCACGTAGTTCTTGTCGGGCTCGATCTTGCTGCCGTCGTCGAGGGTCATGTTGGAGATACGCTTGCCGAAATCGGCACCCGGCTCGCAGACATAGTCGAGACCGCCCACGCGCACCATGTCGCCGCCCTGCTGGTAGTAGGGGTCCTTGTTGAAGAGGTTGTCGCAGACATCCTCGAGGATCGTCTTGATCTCGCTACCCTTCATCTCGCGACGATAGGTCTCGGGATAGGTGATGCAGGTCTGGTCCATGACATGGTCCAGGGTGATCTTCTGCCCCGGCAACACGGTGGTGCCCCAGCGGAAGCCGGGGGAGAGGGAGATCTGGGCGTCGTTAACGGTGGTCAGGGCATCGCAGATCACCTGATCGAAGGTGCCGTTGAAGTTGCCGCGGCGATAGAGTACATCTTCGGCCGTGGCCAGTTCCTCGTCGAGCTGTTTCCTGTAGGGTGCGCGCACCTCGTCGATGTAGGCCCGCATCTCCTTATCCGCCTCCAGCAGGTTGGAGAAGACCGGCAGCAGGCGATAGCGAAAGTCGCGCATCTTGCCGCCCTTCACGTCCAGGTCCATGACGCCGAGGAACTTGCCGTTGGAGCCGGCGTTGGTAACCAGG
>JASFJY010000541.1:0-3269 GCA_050119415.1 Chromatiales bacterium
CTGGTGTAGAAGCGGCGTGCCAACGCCTCGAGTATGGCGGGGCCGGGTGCGAAGGCGGCGATGGCGCGGGCGAGGCCCTGAGGCAGGAACTGGACGTGGAAGCGGCTATCCAGGCCGGTAATGCCGGTTTTGACGCCGGTTCGGGCCAGCGTGGCGGTTTCCGGGGTGGCGTAAGGGATCAGGTTGAGGGGCTGATCTTGGCCGGGGAAACGGAAGCGGCTGGCGGTATCGTGCCAGGGGGTTGCAATCCGCTGGCGCCGACCTTCGCGGTAGACCTCCAGTTGCTTGCGGAAGCTTGCCAAGAGGGCGTGGGGGCTGGCCTTACCTCCACCGTGGGCTGCTCCCATGTAGAGCCGGGAGCGGTAGAGACCGGTGGCGGAGGCATTCTCATGGGCCAATTGCAGCAGCAGCAGCGTGGACAGGCCGGGGGCCAGCCCCAGGCCGGTATAGATGCGGCAACCGTTGGCAGCGGCCTGCCGGTCCAGGGCGAGAATTGCGTCGGCGGCAGCGAGGCTGTCGTTGATGTCCAGGCAGTCCACGCCCGCCTCCAGGCACAGGTTGTGGGCCCGGGCGCCGACATATTCCATCGGTCCGAGGGCGATGATAGCGAGATCGAAAGTGCGCAATCGTTGCTGTGCTTCGTCTGGTCGTTCGATATCCAGTTCGCACCATTCAACCTCTGCTGGTAGTTCCTCCTCGCCGTGCCGGCGGCGCGAGACGCTGGCAATGCGCAGAGTGGGGTGGTGCAGCCTCAGATCCCGGATAATGCGGCGGCCGCTCTCGCCGCTGCCGCCGATAACTACCACGCTGCGCGGTGCCTGGTTGCTTTCCTTGTTCATAGCTCTTCGATGTCCATTTGGGTGGTGATGGCCGCGGCGTTGAACAGCGCCATGAACTCGTCGGTGTCGACTGCTTCGTGCAGCATACGTACCCCTGGCATCACGCTGGCCGTCGAGATCAGTTGGCGGGCCGCGATTCCCAACACTGTTCCAGTGGCCCGATAGGTATTGCCCACCTGCAGGGTACCGCGAGTGGTGGCGCCGTCACTGTAGTGCAGGGTGGTGGCGATGGCGAAAACCGGTTGCAGGCGGCGCATGTCACGCGCCGAGGCGCGGACCAGCCAGCGGGCGGCGCGGTCGATGCTACGTGGCGAGCGGTACAGCCGCAGCAGTTTGGCAGTGATCATCACCAGCGCAGAACGCGGGCCGTTGTTGGTGCCGTAGACCCGCAGCGTGGGGATGGCTAACTCCCGCCCCAAGCGGCCGATCTCCTCGGTGTAGGTGAGGGCGGTGGTAACCTTACCGATTGGGGCGGGTAAAGTGGTCTTGGTGAAGGCACGGGAGAGCCGGATCTGCTGCAAGCGGCCGTTTTCCACCGCGCAGAAACCCCGTTCGGCGCCGAAGTCGCCCAGACTGTGGACGATGTCCCAGGCCGACGCGTAGGTCCAGGCGTCGCGGCCGACGTAGTGGCACTCCATGGCCGACGGCTGGCGCCCGGCCCCATGGCGTTCGATGAGGTGGCGCGGGAACAGGCCGGTGAGACCGGGTAGCAGCCCGGCATTGAATACCAGCGGAATCGGTATAGTCCGCTCTTGTTCCATGGCTTCCAGTTCATGCAACAGGGGGTCGTAGCCGCCTGGGTCGAGCAGCGGTACGGCGCGGTCGATGCAGGCCCGAGCAACCCGGTTGCCGAGCAGGCCGGAGGGGCCAATGCTGGCGATCACCAGATCGTGTTCGCTGCACAGGTCTGCCAGTCTCGCCTCGTAGTTGACGTCGATGCTGGTGGTGGCGACCCGGTCGTCCGCCGCCGCGAGGTCCGGCGGCAGTGGACGAGGGCGGCGGCTGGCCAGGGTCAGGCGGTATTCGCTGTGGGCCAGCAGGTAACGGGTGGTCTCCAGGCCGACCCGGCCGAAGCCGCCGAGGATGAGTATTTGCGTCGACATCTCTCCCCCCCTCAGCTCGGTAGTCCATACCCAGGCAGGGCGCTCAGTTGGTTGGCCAGGGCCTGGGGGTGGCTTTTGATCAGCATGTGCCGCCCAGGCAGGGTGGAGAAGCAGGCGTGTGGTACCACGCTGCGCCAGGCATCCGTGTTGTTGCGGATGCCCGGATCCTCCTCCTCGTCACCGGTCAGGATGGTGGTGGGTGTAGTGGCCTGCAGCGGTGCATCGAAGTGGTACTCCACCATCGACCGGGTCTGCTGTCGCAGCAGGGTAAGATAGTCGTTGCGCTCGGCGGCAGTCAGACCCACAGGGTCGAAGCCATATACACGCTGTGAATAGTCGAGGATGGTCTCGTCCCTGTTGATGGCGATCCAGTCCAGTTCTGTGGTGACGCCGGGTGGGTTGGCGGAGACGATGACCAGGTGTTGGCTGGGTGTACCGGCAGACTCCAGCCGTTTGGCGGTGTCGAAGGCCAGGTAGCCGCCATAGGAGTAACCGACCAGCACCGTGGGCCGCTCGGGCAGTGTGCGGAGGTGGCCGGCGACGGTGCCGCCCAACTCGGCAATTGAGGCCACGGCCAAGGGGGATGTTGACGGCTCGGCCGGCGAGACGGCGAGGATTTCCGCGTCAGCCGGCAGGTGGCGCGCCAGCTCGACGAAAGCCGAAGCATTACCGCAGGCGTATGGGAACAGCACGAAGCGCCGGGTTGCGGTGGGCGGTGAGGCAAGCGCCACCACCAGTGATTCGTCCACAGGGGTGGCAGCTGATGTATTCGTCAGGAACGCCGCCGACTTCTCAATGGTATTATGGGCGAAGACCTCGCGCAGGCCGAAGCCCTCGATGCCCTCCTCCCGGTAGCGCAGGATAAGCCGCATCGCCTTGAGCGAGTCACCGCCTAGATTCCAGAAGGTGTCATGGATGCCGATATTTCTATCCCCCAGCAGTTCGGTCCAGATGGAGGCCAGTTGCTGTTCCATCGCGTTACGCGGTGCCTGGTAGCCGGGATTGGGGGCACTGTCGAACACCACATTCGGTAGTGCCTTCAGGTCCGCCTTGCCGCTGGCGGTTGTGGGGATGCTGGTAATGTGCTGGAAGTGTGCCGGCAGCATATAGGCGGGCAGGGTGTCAGCAAGAAATTCGCGCAGTGCCGCGGCTTCGACCGGCAGGCCGGTGGTCGAGGTGTAGAAGGCCACCAGCTGGGCAGCGCCGACGGTATCCGGGCGGGTGGTGACGATGGTCTGGGTGATGTCCGGGTGGCGACGCAGCGCCGCCTCAACCTCACCCGCCTCGATACGGTAGCCGCGCAGATTGATCTGGTGGTCCTCCCGGC
>JASFJY010000542.1:0-3267 GCA_050119415.1 Chromatiales bacterium
ACTAATGACATAGGGGTATTCATTAGTAGTGAAACCACTGTTGGAGTGTCGCACAACTTCAACGGCGACACCACGCGCAGTTACTTTAAACTCTACCTGTTTCACTGCATTTCTGGGGCCTAGATCCAAGCGGAAATAATCTACATGATCGTCTGGATTCGCGTACCCATCAGAACATAAGATGAGGACAGTTCCAGTTTGGGGACCAAGATTTGGACCTGTCAAATGGCATTCAGCCACGCTCCCCCCATAGCCATCCGATCTGGGTGATGTGGAGAAGTGACCACCCCAACCAGATGCGTCGTCCACATTACCAACAACGATAGAAACAGTTGGACAATTGGAGATATCGACTGAACCATCAAACGAAAATGCACAGGGGCTTAAACTAATGAGAGTAAAACCGATAAGCAACTTCTTCATAATAATCTCCTTTTATTGGAATCAGTTGGCTATTAGGAATTATCAAAACATGCTATTGCTAGATCATTTATACAAGCTAAAAGTAAGGGAGCGCTAAAAACATTATTAATCCATGAAAAGCAGAGAGAGATGCGTTGAGATTCATTTCTGCTGCGCTTCGGCTCCCATCTCTTCAGTTATAACTCATAGTACCTGCGGTAGAAAAGTTCCATCACAGACACTAAGCGTTTTTCATTCTGGTACTTTATTAGTAGTTTCTATAAGAACCTTTGCGATTTGTCAGTGTGTAGTAAGTATCAATAACCTTGAATGCGCGCGTAAGGCGAGGTTAAGCCTTGCCGAGCGCATGCAGCGCCTGATCTTTTATAGACACGCGGGCCGCGTCATCCTGATGGATGACACGGCAGGCTTACCGAAGAGCCGGTCAACTGACCTTATTGGCCGGCTCAAACTTTGGCAGCTTCGCGCAGTACCTTGGCTGCAGCGACCATATTGGCAAGTGCCGGAATCACTTCTTCCCACTGACGGGTTTTCAGACCACAGTCGGGATTGACCCACAGACGTTCGCTCGGAATGCGCTCTGCGGCTTTGTTCATCAGGTTGATAATCTGCTCCTGGCTGGGGATGTTCGGTGAGTGAATGTCGTACACGCCTGGGCCGATTTCGTTCGGGTATTCAAATTCCTCGAACACATCCAGCAGTTCCATATCGGAACGCGAGGTTTCGATCGTAATCACATCCGCGTCCATACGGGCGATGGCTTCGATGATGTCGTTGAACTCCGAATAACACATATGGGTGTGAATCTGGGTTTCGTCGCTGACGCCGTTGGCGGAAATGCGGAAGGATTTCACTGCCCAATTCAGGTAGTTCTGCCATTCGGATTTGCGCAGCGGCAGACCTTCACGCAGGGCCGCTTCGTCTATCTGAATCACGTTGACGCCGGCGGCTTCCAGATCCAACACTTCCTCGCGCACTGCCAGCGCCAGTTGCAGACAGGTTTCGCTACGGGGCTGATCGTCGCGTACGAAAGACCAGTTCAGAATGGTTACAGGACCGGTGAGCATGCCTTTCATCGCTTTGTCTGTAAGAGACTGGGCATAATTTATCCAGTCGACGGTCATCGCTTTCGCACGGCTGATGTCACCGAATAGAATCGGCGGCTTAACGCAGCGGGAACCGTATGACTGTACCCAGCCAAATTGACTGAAGGCGTAACCCTCGAACTGTTCGCCGAAGTATTCCACCATATCGTTGCGCTCGGCCTCGCCGTGTACCAGAACATCCAGGCCGAGTTTTTCCTGTTCACGCACGGCGTGCTCGATTTCGGCCTTCATTTTTGCTTCGTAATCCGTTGCGGAAATTTCCTGCTTCTTAAATGCCAGACGGGTTTTGCGAATATCCGCTGTCTGCGGGAAGGAGCCGATGGAGGTGGTCGGGTAGAGCGGCAGGTTCAGACGGGCGTGCTGTTTAGGGGCGCGCTCAGCGTAAGGGTTCTGACGTTTGCCCATGTCGGCGGTAATCTTCTTGACCGCTTCTTTTACCGCTGGATTGTGCACCCGGGTGGAACTGCTGCGGTTGTCGATGGCCGCTTTATTGGCAGCCAACTCTTCAGCAACAGCGCCACGACCTTCATTGATGGCCTTGCCCAGCACGCTCAGCTCAGCCAGTTTCTGTTTGGCGAATGCCAGCCAGTTTCGCATATCGGCATCCAGTTTAATTTCACTGTCCAGATCAACCGGCACATGCAGCAGTGAGCAAGAGGGGGCAATCCACAGGCGCTCGCCGAGTTTCGCCACCAGCGGTTCCAGCCAGTCCAGCGTTGCATTCAGGTCGGTCTTCCAGATGTTGCGGCCGTTGATGACCCCAGCTGACAGCACCTTGTGTACCGGCAGCCAGTCGGCCACTGTGCTGATTTCGTCCCGGCCGCGCACGCCATCCACATGCAGGCCGGCCACCGGCAGGTTGCAGGCCAGTTGCAGGTTATCCTGCAGTGTGCCGAAGTAAGTTGCCAGGAGTAGTTGCGGGCGGCTGGTTTTTAAAGCGTGATAAGCGGTTTCAAATGCCTGTCTCCAGCTGGCATCCAGTTCTGTTACCAGCACCGGTTCATCAATCTGTATCCATTCAACGCCGGTACCGGCCAGTTTTTCCAGCAGCTCACTGTACACCGGCAGCAGTCTTTCCAGCAGATCCAAACGACTGGAATCGTCTTTTTCTTTGCTTAGCCAGAGATACGTGACCGGACCGATAATCACCGGCTTGGCATTCACACCGGCTTTTTGTGCTTCGGTCAGTTGCTCCAGCAGGCGTTGCGCATTCAGGGAGAATCGGGTCTCAGCGGTCACTTCAGGCACGATGTAGTGGTAGTTGGTGTCGAACCACTTGGTCATTTCACCAGCTTGCACGCTATTGCAGGCGCTGTCGTTGGCGGAGCGGCCACGGGCAACGCGGAAATAGTTATCCAGTTCACCGCCTGGCAGACCGGCAACCCGCGTCGGCAGGTTAC
The DNA here is from genome assembly GCA_050119415.1 of Chromatiales bacterium. Classification (GTDB taxonomy): domain Bacteria; phylum Pseudomonadota; class Gammaproteobacteria; order Chromatiales; family Chromatiaceae; genus Thiodiazotropha. The sequence continues at coordinate 2,930 of JASFJY010000542.1, forward strand.
CCAGGGTTAAGCTCATATCCAGCACCTGGTCATATAGCGAGAAATCGCCGACCGGGACCAGGTCCAGGGACTGTTGCGCACTCCAGTTAACAAAGCGAATCTCTTTAGCTGTTGCCAGCAGTTCTGTCTCAGATGCCTTACCTTTCCAGAAGGCCTCCAGAGCGAATTTGAGTTCCCGATTCGCGCCAATGCGCGGAAAACCTAAGTTGTGTACTAAAACCATGATTAACCCTCCGGTATTGCTATCTGTGCGCAGAATATAGAAAGTGAATCATGAAGAATAATGGTTTAATATCATTATTAGATGAGGAATATTCATAGATTGAAAGGCATCATGA
>JASFJY010000543.1:0-3267 GCA_050119415.1 Chromatiales bacterium
GTGATTTTAACTATTACATTTATCGCAGATAGTAATGAACCTTTGCCGGAATGACGAAAACTTCTGGTTATCTGAGTTTTTCAGGCGACCGGCTGAAACATTCGTGGCTGGATTTCAACTTGCCGTCGGCATCGCGCAAGCTCAGACAAAACCAGTCTTTGTGCGGGGTGTAGGGCTCGGTGTTATGGCCATTATTAACCCGACATAGTCTCAGGTTCGTTCAACAGGACTGTAGTTAAGCGCATCAAGAATCGTCTGGTAGTCAAAATACTCACTCAGGCGCCGCAATGTATACCCTAACGACGCATCAACATTTGAGATCTTATTGACGACCGAGGCAATCCTGTCGCTATCAAGGCTGACCAAGGCATCACCGAGTTCTTTGCGCAACTCGTCAGATACTTTGTCGAGCATAGCCGACGTCAACACAACAGGTTCGGCCTTCTCCGCGCCTTCAGTCTTATATTGATATTTCAAATCAAGCTGACGCGCCAGGCAGTGGTAAATATCATCGAATCGAAAGGGTTTCTTAACGAAATCATCCAACCCGGACGCGAGTATCTCCTGCTGTTCCTCTTTAAAGGCCGAGGCGGTCACCGCAACGACCCTGACCTTGTCTCCTCCGGGCAGACTGCGGATGCGCCGGGTGGCTTCCGTACCGTCCATCACCGGCATGCGCATGTCCATCCAGATGAGATCAGCCGGCCACTGCTGAAAAATACGCACGCACTGTTCACCGTTGTCCGCCAGCTTCACTTCAAGATCAATATCAACCATGAGCTTCTGCAGCAGCAACTGGTTTTCACGCTGATCTTCAGCAATGATGATGCGGTATTTAGGTTGACCGGGTTCAAGTCCCACAATTTCACCAATGGACTCCATCTCCGCTGTGGCCACATCGAGGCGATCCGCCGGCGTTATCGGCAGCTCGACCCTGAACAGCGATCCCTTACCCTTGGTACTTTCGACGCTGATGTTACCCTTCATCAGCTCAACGAACTGCTTTGTGATCGACAAGCCCAGCCCCGTGCCTTTCTGTTCACCCTTCTCAGCCAATTGCACAAAGGGCTTGAACAGACGCTTGCGATCCATCTCGCTGATGCCGGGACCGGTATCCTCCACCTCGATCAGCAGATGCAGACCTTCGTGTGAGTGCGTACAAAAACGGATGATCACGCCGCCTTTTTCGGTGAATTTTACCGCATTGCCGACCAGGTTGATCAGAATCTGGCGCAGGCGGGCCTCATCGCCCTCGAGGTAACGCGGACACTCGGATGCCATCTCAAGATCCAACTGCAAGCCTTTTCCCTGGGCCCGTAAGCGCATCATGTCGGCTACATCGCGCACCATGGCGCCAAAGTCGAAAGAGGATATATCCAATTGCACCTTACCGGCTTCGATTTTGGCGATATCCAAGACGTCGTTGATCAGGGTAAGCAGGTGCTCACCGCTGCGATTGATGATTTCAATTTTCTCGCGCTGACTTGCAGATAACTCGTAATCGCGGCCGATGAGAGAGGAGAAACCGAGAATGGCGTTCAACGGCGTGCGCAGTTCATGGCTCATGTTTGCCAGGAAGACACTTTTAGCCCTGTTGGCCGCCTCGGCCGCATCGCGGGCCAGCATGAGTTCTTGTGTACGCTGCTGTACCGTATGCTCCAGTTCATCCTTATGACGTTGGAGTTGCTCTCGCGCCCGTTTGCGCTCAGTAAGATCATAGGCGAGTCCGACAAAACCCATGATTTGCCCCGTCCCATCCTGCAGAGCGGTCACCGTCAGCAGCACCGGGACGTGCTTGCCGTTCTTGCAGATGAAGGTCCACTCATTCTCCTCGGGCAGATTGCGCTTCGGTCGAGCCGTAAAGACTTCGAATCCCGGTTCAATCTCTTCGCCGAGTTCTTCAGACAGTTGATGCGCGTGTTGCTTCACCTCTTCGGCATCGTGCCAAAGCGCCGGCGTCTGCTTGTCGATCACCTCGTCCGCGGTGTAGCCCAGCATTCGCTCAGCGGCGGGGTTGTAAGTGGTAACCAAACCATCCGGTGTCGCTGAGATAATGACATGGGCCGCGTTGTCTAAAATCGCACGTTGCAGGGCCGAGACTTGCCGAAGATTCTCTTCCCTTTCCTGAATAACCTCCACCATAGTGTTAAAATCGCGGCCCAGACGTGCAATCTCGTCGCTACCGGCTGCAGGCACACGATGCGTATAATCGGCCCTGTCACGAATGAGTTCGGTTGCCTTGCTCAATGAGGTTATGGGTTTCACGATGGTCCGCCGCAAGACAATCAGTTGACCAAAAGTTGCCATTATTAATACGAGCAAACCGGCGCCAAACAAGCCAAGCACCTGATAGGTCTCCCTGTTCAGCCGTTCCTGGCTAATACCAAGCTTCAACCATCCTCCCATAGGCAGGCTCTGCAGCAAATCAATCCTGTCATCACCGACATAGACCCCGTCCCGCATCACCTCCCGGGTTCGATGAAGCTCCTTTGACACAGCTCCGAAACTGGCCAGCAGCTGACCGTTATCCAGCACGATTTCCGCCCCAAGTATGTCCGGACTGCCATCAAGCGTATCGAGGATCTCCTGGGCGCGCACAGGATCTTCGAATGACACGGCCGCATCGGTGCCGACAGCGATCATACGTACATAGGGCTCCATGATACGCAGAGCACGATGTTCCAGTGTGAAGCGATGAAAGACCGCCAAACCGACCGCGACCAGGATAAACACCAGCAGCGCGGTTCCCCAGAGCCCCCAGGAGAGCCGCCTCTGCAAGTTGCTCCGCCCTACCATCGTCTATCTCATTCGACGGACTTTGCCGTCTTGCAGGATGATGCGTAAGACTTCCAGCATCTTGGTCTGAATCCCCAGCGACACCTTTTTTGACTGATCAAGATTAATACCCATACTGACCCGCTGGTCTACCTTAAACCGAATCACGCCACCCTCTTCGAGAAAGTCCGTCGCTTCACCTAGCGTCAGCACCGGCTTCTCCTTTAGCGCCCTCAAAGCAGCCCGGCGTTTCCCGGCGTCTTTTAAGGCGATAAAGAGGATCTGGCAGAAAGGCAGATCCTCAAGCCGATCGGCGCGAAACACGGCAAACGCATCCCCTGTTCGGTACCACCTGTGTGGGGGTCAGAGTGGACGAGATCACGCGCACCTAGCTCAGTTGTTCGAGGTCCAACCCGCCGAAATCCTCGAGTTCGATAACGGTTGCCTCACTTGGGTTGCCTGCGACAGTGGTTTCAGCTTTTACCGTTTCAT
>JASFJY010000544.1:0-3266 GCA_050119415.1 Chromatiales bacterium
CTGCCTTTGCCCGGGTCAATAGCAAAAGCGCAATGAACCTTACGCTCCTCGATCGCGCGTAGATGCCAGGAACGCCCCTGTCACTGCAGTACCATACCGCCGGTCAACCGGATTCGGGCGTAATCCCGGCGGGAGATGTCGACTGCGACCAAATCAGGCAGGCATCAGTTATAAGGAATCAGGAGCGCTTCTCCGCCTCGATGAAGATCCGCCGCATCAGAGGAAAGCAGTGTTTGGTCGACTTGCCCATCATCGATAGTCGACTCGATATGCCGATACTCTCATAGATCATAGGGCGGCCGCTTCTTATCCTTTCCAGGCCCAATGGCACATCCCCAAGGGAAAGCCATATAGCAAGCCTCCATCACCACGGTCGCAGGCTCGAATCGGCGGAGCGTCGATAATAGTCTTAGGACTTTTATGTGGCGCCCGATAAGATGCATTTTTGGGAAGACTACTTGTCGGAAATATTTACACCCCATTGCGTTCCTAACATTTTTGAATTGCCGTCACTAGCTAGCCCCAATGCTTCACCCGGTCGCCTAGAAAATACACCAACTTAAGTTTTTGCTTGTTATTACTTAAATAACAGCAAAGCCCAAAGAGTAACCGTGCTGCGCTGAACGCGCCCTCGCACCGGTCTCGCCGTCCAGCCAGGGCATTTGCTGATAAATTTCCTCTTGTATTACAGGTAAATAATGTCGGGATAATTTACAGTGGTCTGCAGTAGTGTGAATAAATATCGACTTTTGCGAATGCATTTAGCATCTAAACATACTGTTAGTCATTATTGGCGCGGATTTTGCTGTTAAAATAATGCGGGTAACAGCATGAACGCGTTGAGTATCAGGTTTTCAAGTGCATTTGCATTGCTCTGCATTACCAACGCATTTGCAGCATCGGTCCATGATCACATGGATCCTGGCAGTCCGGCTTTCAATGCCTTATGTGTTAGCAGTGACAAGAAGAAGACAATCTCTTAGCTGACGTAGCTCATGAGATTCTACACGAAGGACCGAAATACAATCTTCGGCTGCTTGATTAAAAAAGCATCTGAGCACGAAAGAAGGTTTTTTGAGCATATGGAAATGATCGAGTTACATGAGCCTCATGTCGGAAATATTGCCGCTCCAACATCCTCGGCTCTTATTTATCAATCCACGCTCACTTTTCTAGATGAAGCCTGACTAGTCGGCTTACGCTGAACTCGCTGGGAATTAACTGATTTAATGATGGGTGAGACATGAGCACCAAGATGATCGCAGAATGGCGTAATCAAATCTTGGCGCCCCAGAAGCCGATTTCGACGCCTTTTCAACGATAACTTGATTAGGTAGTAGGCGCATTTTCATTTCTGTCGGGGTGCTGTTTGCATACAGGCTTGATGTCTCGCTACGAATGTTTTGAGTACGGGTGAACAGCTCAAGAGTATAGACGGCGATCTACTCGACAAGGATATTCGAGTTGAGAGCCGGTAAGGGAACCGCGATAGGATTGGTGTCTATAGAGCGTCAGCAGACATTCACGGCTGCGCTCTGGTAGCGGTTAGCTGCAACGCTGGCAAAGTGACAATCGATGCCAGGATTAAACTCCTGCACACACCAGCACTGCGGTTACGCGACTATTTGCTAAACGTCTCCTTACCTTTACACCTATACGATATGGTTGCCCTGCAATGACGGAAAGCGTTGGAGCGCTTGCTTATTCGCTATCCGCTATGGAATTTGGTTAATAACCCATTAGGAGATTGCATGGACAGGCATCAAGGATATGAGATCGTCCTGCTTGGACGACAATGTCTACAAAATACCCTCTTGATGGAGTCGTTGCAATCCTCCTTGCATTGCGTTTGTTCGATTCATTACAGCATATCATTCAATCAGAATTTGCACTGCCTCATACTCATTGACGCTCAAACCTTTCCTCTAGACCATGGTATGAGTTTTCGTGACACTCTTGGGCATTTTTCTGATACAAGTTGTATCGCCTTCTTGAACATGCATCACGATAATGATTCTGAATTACTCCTCGAATACAAATGCTTAAAAGGCATCTTTTATCTGGATACCCCTGAGGATATATTGATCAAAGGAATCAATGCGATTTTCAATGGCGAATATTGGTTCTCTAGAATACTGATAACACGATACCTAAAAAATCGACATAGATCCTCCAGACCTCTCAACGAGTCGATCAATAAGCTTACAAAAAAAGAACTCAAGATACTTCAATGTGTCGCCAAAGGCGACTCGAACGAGATAATTGCCAAGCGTCTTTGTTTAAGCGTGCATACAATAAAGACACATGTATACAACATCTTCCGAAAAATTGGCGTAAACAATCGTATCCAAGCCGTTAATTGGATGACAAGCGCGGAAGTAGGACATATAGATGATCCAATAGCTGATGTCGTTAAAGATAATCGAGAGTCACTATACTAAGCATGACTCACTTAATAGTTAACAATGACAGACAAATTTCTAAAATTCAGCATACCGATACTTTTAGCGATCAATGTAATCGGCCATTCGTGCTTACTAGCGCAAGACGGTATTGCAAAACAGGATATGACAATTGAGCAGAATGACACTGAAGGGTCTGCCACAGAGAATAATTCAAGCAGTGCAGAGGAGGGCATAAACGGCCTTATCATCGACAATACCTTGACTATTATCGGTCGGGATTTTTATGAATATTTTTCTCGTTATTGGTCAGATCAGGGATTGATGGATAATTACAACCTGGCTGTGTGTGAGCAACCAACAGCACGTTTTGGCAGCAGGATAACCGTGGAATGGTACGGAAGGGAACTATTCCAGGTATTTTTAACCCCTACACGGTCGAATATTGAGTTATCAGCCAAACAGGCAGCACTGGCTATTTCGCGGCATTTCAAGATGGTAGAGATTCAAAAACTACTTTTTTTCAATCCGGATCTGGCGCCTGATGAATTCTGACCATCAATGTCGCATTTATAACGATAGAGGATCAGGTCTATGAAATATAATTTATCAGCTATTTTTATGACAATTGGCATAGTCATAACAGCACATGCCGATGAACTTGTTTATGAACCGATCAACCCCTCATTCGGCGGGAGTTCACTCAATGGCAACTGGTTATTGAGTCAGGCCAAAGCACAAGACACACACGAGGACCCCGATACCGAAAATGATTTGAATGAGCTTTCAGACTTAGATAAGTTCAATAACCTTCTGCAACGCGTAATTTTGAGCCGCCTGGCTTCAGCTATCACTAGCAGTATC
>JASFJY010000545.1:0-3262 GCA_050119415.1 Chromatiales bacterium
GACGGCGGCGTAGAGACAGCCGGTTTCGGCGGCACGCCCCACGGCGGCGATACGCAGCATGGGATCCTGGTGGCGGTTGTGTAGCCACTCATCGGTATGCCAGACACTGGTGCCCCAGATCTCTTCGGCGGGCAGCAGCCGGGCCTGATCGTTGAGGATATGCAAATAGACCGGTGTCGGTGACTTGCCCTCGAAGATGATCATGTCCCAGCCGGCGTTCTTCATTTCGGCGCCAATGAAGCCGCCGGAGTTGGAACAGGCCACGCAGCCGGTCAGAGGGCCCTTGGTGATGACCGAATAGCGACCGCCGGTAGAGGCCATGGTGCCGGTGAGTGGACCGGTGGCCATTATCAGTTTGTTGTCGGCACTTAGGGGGTCGACTTTTGCGTCTACCTCTTCGACCAGGTACTTGGTGGCCAGACCGCGCTGACCGAGATATGCCTGGGCCCACTCGCGGTTCAGCGCTTCAGCCGTGCAGCTGCCATTGCTCAGATTGACGCGGAGAATTTTTCCAGTCCAAGACATGCCGGGTCTCCTCTCGATTATGCCGTGGCGGCGCTGCCGCTGTCGGTTTTGCCCGCCCATAGACGCATCTTTTCATAACCCGTCTGGTTGGCGTCGACATAGGTGATCGCTCCGGTCGGACAGGCCTTGGCGCAGGCGGGATCGCCGCCGCAGAGGTCGCACTTGATGACCTTACCGGTATTGCTGTTGTAGTTGACGGTGCCGAAGGGGCAGGCGATGGTGCAGACCTTGCAGCCAACACAGACGGGTTCTCGTACCACTATGGCGCCGGTTGTCCCATCGTAGACGATGGCATCTACGGGGCAGGCGCGCATGCACCAGGCTTCCGCGCACTGGGTGCATGTATAAGGAACAAAGCGGCCTTCGTGATGCAGGGTGAAGATGCGGATTCTCGATTTCGAGGGATTGAAGATACCCTCGTTCTCATAGGAGCAAGCCATCTCGCATTGTACACAGCCGGTACATTTGCCTGCATCGATCAACAGGGACTTCTGCATGCTGTTTCTCCTTCTAGTGTGCTTTACAACTTGCCGTTGATGGCAATTTGGTTGTTTTTCTGTTGCACTAGACAGTTGTTGAAGCGAGTGACCTTCTTATGGTTACAAGACTCAGTAGTCGGTTCCGTCAGAGTAAAAAAGTGCCTTTCTGGCTCAGTGTTCCAGCCGTGGGTAACTGAATGAAGCAACCATACAAAAAGCTGAAGTGTTGACTTAGCGTAGTCGCTGAAAAACGGTTGTTCAATCTATATGATGGATTATCTGCCGGCTAAATTTTCATTAGGAAAAATAACGGAAAATTGTGACAAAGATGACTAAGGGATATCCTGGATTTTTCAACAATGTCGGTTGGGTTTCTCTTCACTCATCAATAGCGTGCCATTGATTCAATGGTAAATCCGCATATACACGGCGATCCCGGCGCGATCATCGCGTTCCCGGATGAAACATTCGGGCGAGCTTGCCGCACCGTAACTCCTTGATAGGCCGCTGTGCTGCTTTATGTCGCACCCTGGCTTTCAATTATCCACGGGATTATGGGGCGCATTCAGGATGTGGATTGTAACTGTTTGGAAAAATAGGCTTTTTACTTGAAATATCCGCTGCCATGGTGGTGATTTGTATGATTTTAATCCGGAGTCGAATCAGCGGCTGTTTTTGTCAACATACCGAGACCTGTGGTAAATACGGAACACTTTTATGGAATTTCCACTGAAGGGCAGGTGTTTATTTCGAAGATAAACACAAAAATGAAAACAGCACGGAGGTATCTACTATGGCCCTAAGGAATCGTCTTCACCGAAGTGAACTGGCCGTACCGGGCAGTATTCCGCGCATGCTGGAGAAGGCGCCTGAAGCCGGCGCCGATCTGGTGTTTCTTGATTTGGAGGACGCCGTGGCGGTGTCCGACAAACTCCAGGCAAGAAAGAACATCATCCAGGCACTCAACCGTTACGACTGGTCACGCTGTTCAGTCTCCATTCGCATCAATGGACTTGATACTCATTTCTGTTATCGCGACATCATCGAGGTGGTGGAGGCGGCCGGCGACAAGCTTGACACCATTCTGGTGCCTAAAGTCAATCAACCCTCCGACCTGCAGTTCGTCGCCTTGCTGCTGGAGCAGATCGAGGTGGCCATGGGCTACGCACCGATCAACCTGCATGCCCTGATCGAGACTGCCATGGGCATGGCCAATGTGGAGGCGATCGCTCAGGCCTGTCCGGATCGCCTCGAGGCGTTGGTCTTCGGCGTTGCCGACTATGCAGCCTCCACCCAGGCGCGCACCACCAGTATGGGGGGCGGCAATCCCAATTATCGGGTACTGGGCGATCCCGATTCCGAAGGGCATCGCCAGGCCTATCTGGGCAATCAGTGGCATTTCGCCATGTCGCGCATGATTGTCGCCTGCCGCGCCTATGGCTTGCGGCCCATAGACGGACCCTATGGTGATTTCAACGATCCGGAAGGCTATCTGGCCGTTGCGCAGTCCTTCGCCGCCCTCGGCGGTGAAGGCAAATGGGCCATCCACCCCTCGCAGATCGAACTGGCCAACCAGGTCTTTACGCCGGGCGAGGCGGAGGTGACCCGGGCCAGGCGCATCATCGAAGCGATGGAGAAGGCAGCTGCCGAGGGCCGGGGGGCGGTCAGTCTCGACGGCCGCATGATCGACGCCGCCTCCATCCGTCAGGCTCAGGTGGTGATCGCCAAGATGGCGCAGATCGAGCGTCTCTCCGTCAAGGAGGTGGTGGTGGCATGAATATCCACGAGTATCAGACCAAGGAACTGTTTCGCAGCTACGGCATCCTGGTGCCCGAGGGGCGCCAGGCCCATTCGGCCAACCAGGCCGTCTCGGTGGCCGAAGAGTTGGACGGCGATGGTTGGGTGGTGAAGGCACAAATCCACGCCGGTGGGCGTGGCAAGGCGGGGGGCGTGCAACTCGCTCGCAACCTTGATCAGGTGCGGCTACACGCGGAGAATCTCATTGGTTCGCGGTTGGTGACTCGACAGACCGGAGCGGGCGGGCGCCTGGTCAACCGGGTGTTGGTGGAGCAGATGCAGCAGATCGAGACTGAATACTATCTGGGCCTGATCATCGACCGGATCAGTCAGCGCATTACCTTGATCGCTTCTGCCGCCGGTGGCATGGAGATTGAAGAAGTGGCTGCCGCCTCACCGGAAAAAGTGATACGTGAGATGGTCGACCCGGCGGTAGGTCTACAGGATTTCCAGTGCCGTAA